>JAITQY010000025.1 GCA_031288675.1 Oscillospiraceae bacterium
CTTTGACGTCAGTAAAAGCGAGTATGTCGGAGTAATGGGCGCGTCGGGCAGCGGAAAAACTACTCTTCTGAACTGTATTTCAACCATTGACAGCGCCACATCGGGGAATATTTATATCGAAAACACAGACATAACTACGCTAAAAGGCGGACAGCTGGCGCATTTCCGTTCCCATAAGTTAGGATTTGTTTTTCAGGATTATAATCTGCTTGATACGCTGACCGCTTTTGAGAACATCGCATTGGCGCTTACCATTGTTAAATGCAGCCCGAAAGAGATAGAACAAAAGGTATTCGCGGCGGCGGAGAAGCTCAGTATTAAGGATGTTTTAGACAAATACCCCATGCAGATGTCAGGCGGACAGCGGCAGCGCGTTACAGCGGCAAGAGCGATTGTTACAAACCCGTCACTTGTGTTGGCTGACGAGCCTACAGGGGCATTAGACAGTAAATCCGCTCAAGCTCTTTTAGAGAGCTTTCAAACTATGGTAAAAGAGCTGCAAAGCACTATTCTAATGGTTACGCACGACCCGTTTTCCGCAAGTTACTGTGACCGCATTCTGTTTATACGCGACGGAAAACTATTCACGGAATTAGTGCGCGGCAGTGACAGGCGAAAGGATTTCTTTGACAAAATCATTGAGGTTATCTCGGTGCTTGGAGGTGAAGCGGTATGAGCATTTTAACGCTGGCATTCCGCAATGTCCGGAAGAGCTTCAGGGATTACGGCATTTATTTTCTAACCGTTATGTTAGGCGTGGCAATGTTTTATATTTTTAATTCCGTAAGCAGTCAAAGCGTTATGATGGAATTGGATAAAAAGTTTGCCTCCGCGTTAGTAGGTATCGGGAAAACTATGGATGCTCTTTCTTTCTTCGTTGCGGCAATTTTAGGATTTTTGATTCTATATGCAAACGCCTTTCTTATCCGACGCCGCAAAAAGGAATTAGGTTTGTACACTATACTCGGTATGAGAAAAAGCAGGATTTCCGCTATACTGACATGTGAAACTATATTGACCGGGATTCTATCCTTAGCGGTCGGACTGGCATTAGGGGTGTTCTTGTCGCAGGGAATGGCGTTAGTTACGGCGAAACTATTAGGGGTTAATGTAACGCGCTTCGCCTTTGTGTTCTCTGAGGAAGCTTTGGTAAAAAGCATCCGTTACTTTGCCGTATCGTTTCTAATCGTTATTGCGTTTAACGTGATCAACGTTAATCTGCACAAGATATTGGATTTGATATACGCCGATAAAAAGAACGCCCGGCTGATAAAACTGCCGCTGTGGATTTCAGTCGTAGTATTTGCGTTGAGCCTGACTGCGCTGGCGGTAGCGTATCGTTTGATATTAACATCAGGAATAGTGGGGTTCTTTACCGGAAGCAATACGAGGGCGTTTTATGCCTCTTTGATATTGGGTGTTACAGGAACTTTTCTGCTCTTCTTTTCCTTGTCAGGTTTCTTTCTTAAACTTATTTCAAGAATCAAGGGTATTTATTTCAATAAATTAAATATGTTTACCCTAAAACAACTGAACAGTAAAATCCATACCGCGTGGGTATCTATGTCTTTTGTGTGTCTAATGTTATTTTTGGCTGTCTCTGCGCTCTCGGTAGGAAGCTCACTGGCAACCGCTATCCGCGCGTACAGATCTGACGAGATCACAACCTCAGTCGCGGTAGCCTATATGACTACCTATCTCGGAATAGTATTTCTTATTTCGTGCGCCAGTGTATTGGCGATTGCGCAGTTATCTGAGGCAAACGACAACCAAGCTCGCTACCGTCTGCTTTCGCAATTGGGAGCCGGTCACAAAATGCTTACCGGCAGCGTTTTCCGACAGGTTGGTATTTACTTTGCCGCGCCGCTTATATTAGCTGCCGCTCATGCGATTGTGGGGATAAAGGTAATGAGCGTCCTTGTGGAAGCGTTAGGCGACCTCAATATTTTCGCTATGAGCCTGACCGCCGGAGGCGCAGTAGTGTTGATTTACGGCGGATATTTCTTGGTGACGTATTTCAGCGCAAAGAAGATGATTTTACAATAATCGGGGAATAAAGACGGATTAGCGAATTTGTTCACAAATTATTTACGATTACACATAAATTTTCTCTTGACAAATCAGAAACGTTGTGCTATAATACAGAAGTAATGATTAGTGACTAATATTTAATGATTAACGCCTCTCGTTTGCCCGTCCACTCTTGGCTGCCGACTAATGACTACCGACTATCTCGTTTTCGTAGGGGCGAGCATCGCTCGCCCGCTGTTTACTTCGTCCGCTGTCTACTCGCGACTATAGACTGCCAACTATCTCGGCATCCCTCGTCCCCTAATTCCTACTACCTAACGCCTATCTCCTACGTAGGGCGCATCTCTCGTCCGCTGTCTACTACCGACTAATGACTGCCGACTAACTCCGTACCTTGAAATTTTAACTTAGCCCCAACGCTTCAGTCCAGCGCGCTGTACAGTACGTTTATTACGCGTGACATATCGTCGTAGAAGCTGTTTTCGGCACGTTCGCATACATAGAACGCAACGACCATATCGGCGTCCGGGTCAATCATAAGCCGCGCGCTTGCGGGCGAGATAATTCTTACGCCGTCTAATGTTCCTCCGCGCAGGAAAAGCTGTCCGAATGTCGTCAAATCTTTCATAGAGCTTTTCAGACCGGCGTCGGCGGACGTGTCCGATAATGCTCCGTCCGCGCTGTTCAGCCACTCGTAGGCGCGCGATTTAGCGCTTCTTCCGGCGCAGCGGGATATTTGCTCCGGTGTAAGCGTCCACCGCGTATCGTCCATACCAAGCGGGTCAAAAATATGACGGCGGCAGAAAGTCTCTAAGCTCTCGCCTGACACTTGCTCGATAATAAAGCGAATCATCTCGTAGCCGTAACTGTAGTAGCTGTAGCGCGTACCGGGAGATACGAACAAAGGAGTTTTAAGCCTTAACAGTTTATTGATCCGTTCCTGTGCCATGTAGTCATCTGACGATTCCGGAGGCGCTATGCCAAGTTTTTCAGCTCCTTTGCGGTATAGCTCCATGCGCTCCTCATCGGGTAATTCCCAGCTTGGACGCTTACCTGCGTTCTCTTCCCACCATGCGGTGCGGAACTCGTCGCCTTTATCCGCGTCCATTCCGGACGAGTGACACAGCAACTGCCAGATTAGCACGGCGTCTTTGCCGTCGCCTTCAAATTCGGGTATATAGTTACGCACAGGCTCCAACCAGTCAATTTCGCCGTTTTCCTGCAATATAGCGGCGGCAGTCGCGGTGAACGGCTTTGTCAGTGAGCGCAGGACGTAAATAGCGTCGTCTTTAGCGGTTCTCCGACCGTGCCGCCCGCGTCGTACTGGCTGCCGTACTGTCCGTTGAAAACCAATTTATCTCCGCGCGTTACGCGGACGGCGATATAGTCATGTTTGTCGCGCTCCTCGCACATACGCCGGCAAAAGCCGTCAAGAAACTCCAAACGGTTGATATTAACGTTTGCCGCGCCTGCCGTAGCTTTGTTTATCGGATATTTGTTTATCATAATGCACTCCGTATTTCTGACTCAATTCAACGCGGAATATAGAATATCCATCGCGTAGTTCATATTGTCGTAGAACGACTCTTCCCGTTGCTCGCGTATGTATACCGATACGACAAGGTCGTAATCAGGATCAATCAAAATACGCGCGCCGCCGTAACCGCCGTGGTTATAACTGTTAGGGCTGTGCAGCATACCAAGATCGTCAATTTTGTTTTCCTTAACGTCCCAGCCCAGTCCCCAGTTTGCGCTGAGATGCCTGCCAAGCCAGAACGAATCCGGCAAGCCGGCGTTATGGTTGCGCGTAAGCAGCCGAACTGTAGCTGGTGAGATTATCCTTACCCCGTCAAGCGTACCCATATTCAAGTACATCCGACCGAACCGCGCTATATCGTCCATTGTGGATTTAATCCCGCCCGCTGCGCTGTC
>JAITQY010000039.1 GCA_031288675.1 Oscillospiraceae bacterium
TGTAAACAGAGACTATCAAGTGTGGGAGTATACATCATTTGAAAATTTCACAGCGGATTCGTGATACTGTAAAAGGCTGGCTGTTCCTGTTGCCAAGCGCCGGAGGAGCAGGTCTGTTCTATTTCCTGCCGTTCGGGGTCATCGCGTATTACGCGATGATAGACAGCCCTATACGGCGTAACTTTGTTTGGTTCAACAACTTCAAGAACGTGCTTACAAATATGGCGTTTCAGCAAGGGGCGCGTAATACGCTGCTGTTTTCGGCTATCGCGGTTCCGTTAGCCGTCATACTGGCAATGATGCTTGCGGCGATGTTAGAGAGCAAAATTCCTGGCAAGAGTATCTTCCGAACGTTCTTCCTTAGTCCGCTGATGGTGCCGGTCGCATCTATCGTGCTTATCTGGCAGGTTATTTTCCACTATAACGGCGCACTGAATGAGGTACTTGTTAATCTTGGCATTACACGCATAGACTGGCTGAAGTCTAACTGGGCGCTTGCGGTTGTCGTGCTGCTTTTTCTCTGGAAGAATCTCGGCTATAATATGATATTGTTTATGGCGGCATATAATAATATGCCGAACGACCTTATTGAAGTCGCCAAAGTAGAGGGAGCGTCGCCGGTATACACTTTCTTTCACATAAAGCTGCGGTATCTGTCGCCGACGATTTTATTCGTTACGATTTTATCACTGATAAACTCGTTTAAGGTGTTCCGGGAGGTTTATATGCTTACCGGCGATTACCCTGTAGATACGCTGTACATGTTACAGCACTTTATGAACAATATGTTCCGCAGTTTAGATTATCAGAAGCTATCGGCTGCGGCGATCATTATGGCAATTGTGATGATAATCGTGATAGCGGTACTGTTTATAACGGAAAACCGCTTCGGGAAAGATGTGGAGGGCTGATACAGTGGACGAAAACAAAACTCCTATTCTTGAAACCAATGATATAGAAGTAACCGAAAACGCTGAAGCGGACGTCACACCGGAACTTACTGAAATTGTCGGGACGGCTGAACAGCAAACGTCAGCGGCTAAGTATAAGCCTAAGAAGCGTCCGGCACGAACAGCCGCAAGGATTGCTGTCTTTATCATATGCGCAATGTTTGCGGTTGCGTTCCTTATACCTACAGTGCTGACTGTAGCCGACAGCTTTATGTCGCAAACGGAACTTACCGCGAAGTACGGGTTGGTATTTGCCACCGGAAGCGGCGGAGACTATATGTCAAAGTCGGTGGGACTGGTTTTTATTCCGGACAAAGTTAGCTTCTCACAATACGCGACGGTGCTGTTCAAATCACCGGACTACCTGCTGAAGTTCTGGAACAGCGTGATACTGACGCTTCCGATAATGGCGTTTCAGTTAGTTATAGCGGCTCTTGCGGCATACGCGTTCACGCGGTTTCGCGGTCGGGTAAAAGAGATTATTTTCTTCGCGTATATAATTCTGATGCTTATGCCGTATCAGGTTACGCTTGTGCCGAACTACCTCGTGGCGGAGTGGACTAACCTGCTTGATACGCGATGGTCGATAATACTGCCGGGAATGGTGGCGCCGTTCAGCGTATTTCTGCTTACGAAGTTTATGCGGCGCATAAGTACTTCGCTTTTCGAGGCGGCAAAGCTTGACGGAGCGGGTGAGATGCAGATACTGACGCGCGTATGTCTGCCGATGTGCAAAAGCGCTCTGTACTCAATTGCCATACTCGTCTTTATTGATTATTGGAATATGGTCGAGCAGCCGCTTATTCTCCTAACCGATGACACGCTTCACCCTCTGAGCATTTTTCTGTCGCGTATCAACAGCGGCGAGGTCGGACTTGCGTTCGCCGTAGCGACGATTTATATGATTCCGTGCCTATTCCTGTTCCTGCACGGCGAGTCATACTTGGTAGAGGGCATCACATACTCCGGCGCGATAAAAGGATAGGAACAAACGCGCAAAATATATAAAGCAAACAACACATGCAAGGAGCGAACACAATGACAGAACAACCAGTAAAAAAGCGCGGGTGGGTAAAGAATGCGGCTATCGTATTCTTGGCGGTACTTTTAGTGCTGACGTTTTTTTCAAACACGATTATGAACATCTCCCTGCCGGAGGTCAGCACCGCCGTAGTGCAGGGCGGCTCCATTACGGAGGCAGTCAGCGGAAGCGGAACGATAACGGCAAACTCCGTATATGAAGTCAAGATTGAGCAGACGCGCACGGTGGAGTCCCTGATGGTGCGCACCGGCGACACAGTCGCTGAGGGTGACGTGCTGTTTACGCTCAAAGGCGAGACCCCCGACCTTGACGCGGCTGAAAAGGCGCTTCAGCAGGTGAAGGACAGCTATCAGCAGACCCTGCTGAACAGTACTTCCAAGACCGATAAACTTGAGCTGGAACGCTTACAGCAGAACATCAATGACCTCAAAGCGGAGCGCGACCTCGCTATACAAAAGAATAACATCACCGGCGTGACCTTAGACAAGGCGTCGGCAGAGCTTGCGCTTGCGGACGCGACAAGGGCGGAAACTACAGCTCAGGGAAATTTCGACGCGGCGCAAAAAGCTATGATCAGGGATTATCCCAATACCACAGATGGACTTGCAACCAGCTTCGGTCCGCCAGCTACAGCGTCGAAAAGCGATGAGGATACCTTAGTCAAGGCCGTTGACGTCGCACAAGCTTCTTATGACACGGCGGAGGATAATCTCTCTGACGCGGAAGATGCTTACGATAGAGCTGTTGCTGCCCTGGATACTGCTAACTCAAACGCCGAACCGCAAAGAACGGCATATGAAGCTGCTCTTCAGGCATACACCACTGCCTATGATAATATAAAGGATACATTCCCCGGTCTGAATATTACGGGTATGACCAAGTTGGAGTGGATAGAAGAGCAACTTTTCAAAGAGAAAACAGCGCTGTCATCCGCTGAAGCTTTATTATCCACCGCAATGTCTGCTGTAACAAGTGCGCAATCCGCCGAAGACACCGCCCAGTTAAAGGTAGCGTCCGCTAGAACGGCACTTGACAACGCGGAAAACGCGCTTGATACCGCCGAAGACGCTTTATCAAAGTTTCGCTCCGAATCAAGCGACTACAATAGCATTATGCGTCCGTATTTACTGCGAGTAGAAGAACTCAATCGCTTGCAACAGATTCTTACCGACGCTAAGGCGGCTAAGCAAAAGGCTCAGGATGCGCTGACCTCCATTACAGGCGGAATAGCGACCTATGACGAACAAATCAAACAGGCTGAAAAAGCTCTCGTAGATAAGCAAATACAGGTTGAAAAGAATACTTCATCGCTTAACCTATCTGCGTCTAAGGATTCACGCGCCGTTGCGGAAGCGCAGGCGGCTCTTGACAAACTTGTCAAGGATGGGCTTGGCACGTCAGTCACCGCTCCGGTTGCCGGCGTAGTTAAGGAACTCAACGTGACGCCCGGTCAGGAGATAACTCCGATGTCCTCAATTCCGGCTAAAATCGAGATGCCGGAGAACGGCTATTACCTCAAGTTCGCGGTCACTAACGCTCAGGCGCAGAATCTGCGTCCGGGCGTGGAGGCTTCGGAGATAAACAACTGGTGGGGCGTAAAGCTTCGCTACACGCTGGCTAATATAAGCAACGACCCGGACAATCAGCAGAGCAAAAAGATGCTGCTGTTCACCGTCTCCGGCGATGAGGTAAGCAGTGAGACCGGTCGCCAGCACACATTAGAGATCGGCGCGCCCGCCGGCAACTATGACCTTATCGTTCCGAAGACGGCTATGCACACGGACGCTCAGGGCGACTTCGTATTACTGTTACAGCAGAAAAGTACTCCGTTGGGAACGCGCTTTATCGCGGCGCGCGTGGACGTTAACATTCTTGCGGAAGATAACACCAACGCGGCAATAAGCGGCGGTCTGAGCAGTTGGGACTATGTGATTACGGTAAGCTCCGCGCCGGTAGAAGCCGGACAATACGTGCGTCTGGCGGAGTAACCGTATACCGCGGGAACACAAATTCTTAGCTTAAAGGTTTTAGAATGAAACTATCTAAACGCGTTGTCATAATAATTATCATCAATGCTGTCCTGCTGATTGCGCTCGGCGTACTGACGCTTACGTACAACGGGATTCGCGGAACGCTGCTTTCTCAATCGGAGGCAAAACGGTTCGCGGGGCAGAGCGGCTTTGCGTTCGGGCAGGTCACGTCCCTGTTCAATGACGGCAACGGAGTAACAATAAACACCATTGAAAGCTGGCGACGCGAGGCTGACGATACGCTCGAAAAGCAGTCCGTTACCCCGCTTACCCCCTCCGCGCCGCTGTATCTTGACGCGTTCAGTGCAAACGCCGGAACGCTCTCTTTTGAAGGTCTGCGCGGCACTGCTAAGGCTAATGTAATTGCGGTCGGCGGCGCGTTTTTCGACTTCCATCCGTATCAGCTTCTTACAGGCGGATATATTAAAGAGAACGACTTGACGCGCGACCGCATAGTAATTGACGAAGCCGCCGCGTGGATTATGTTCGGCAGCAACGACGTCGCCGGAATGCACGTCACCGTCGCCGGCAAAACTTACACTGTCGCGGGGGTTATCCGGCGTGAACAGGACAGCTACAGCAAAGACGCGTATGAGCTTACTCTTGACCCTAACAACTGCCTCATCTTTATGCCGTATGAGTATTTTGACGAAGACCAAAACACTTTTAAGTTCACAAGCTATGAGTTCGTAACGCGTAATTTGTTTAACGTTTACGTCTATGCTATGGTTGTTAACACCAGCGTCATTGAGCCTGACCGTATAATTGACGTAAACCGGCGTTTCGATCTTTGGACGATAATATCAGACGTACTCGGAAAGTACGGTAAGCGCGGTATCCAAACCGAACCGGCTGTTTTCCCGTATTGGGAGAACGCTGCGGTTATGGCTGAAAACGACCTCGCGATACTCGCGCTGTTTATGATTATCTGTGCCGTACCGCCGATAGTATTCTTTGTGATATTGTTAGGCTGGCTGCTGAAGCAGACTAAAGGCAAAGGCGCGTTGGTCGCCGATAAATTCGGCGACTTACTCGACGTCTACCGCCGGCGCAGGTATAAGCGTCAGCAAGAAGAACTTCTTGCGGCGGAAGAAGAACCTGAAGATGACGGTTTTGATGAGTATGGTGATGACGAACCGGAACCTAAATCCTATGACGAACCCGAATAACTTATAAGGGCGGCTAATGCCGCCCTTATGCTTTCCCTGTTTTATGTCCTATCCTTTGTGTTTGACCGTTCACAAATTATTTACGATTACACACAAATAATCTCTTGACAAATCAGAAACTTTGTGCTATGATGCTTGTGTAATGATTAATGAATAATATTTAATGATTAACGTTCCCCGTTTCCCTCGTCCACTGCCTACCGCATCTCCCGTCCACTGTCTACTCGTGACTAATGACTACCGACTACCTCCCGTTTTCGTAGGGGCGAGCACTGCTCGCCCGCCGTTCCCCCCCCCCCGTTCCCCGTCCACTCACGACTGTTGACTACTAACTCACGACTATTTAGGAGGGTTTCTCTATGCGCTACAAAAACTTCAAACTTGTACTGTTCTGCACCGCCCCGAATATGGCGGACATCACGGAGGAGCGGCTTAAACGTCAGCTTGAGTGGTTCCGCAAATACTGCGGCTGCGACAAGGTTTATCTCGAACCCTACAGCGACGGCTTGCTTATCCCGGAGGAACAGCTGAACAATCTCATCAAATGGTTCAAAG
>JAITQY010000063.1 GCA_031288675.1 Oscillospiraceae bacterium
AGACCGTCGGAACGGCTTAACTTCATTCTTTTAGTGATATTCACTATCGCCGCCGCGCTGTACGGCGCGCTGTGGCTGGCTTTAGGGTTTGCCGGAGTACTGATTATACTCGGTCTGTATACCTCCGCGTACAAAATGACGCGGCGCAAACGGGAGCTTCGCGGCATCGGCAACACTCTTTACGGCGCTGAAGAAGCGGGCGCAAACGCGCTTAGCGTCCTGCCTATGCCGGCAGCGGTGTTCTCCCTGTCGGACGGCAATTTCAGCTGGTCGAACGAGCAATTCCGCTCCCTCGTAGACGCGCGGGAACACATCTTCGATACGCTGCTCTCCGATTACCTGCCGGGATTTGATTACAAGTGGCTTATTGACCAAAAGAATGAAGCTCCGGAGCTTTACGCCATAGGTAAACGTAAGTTCCGCATACGCGGAAGCGTCACCAACAGTTCCGGCGGCTTCTCTCCTCAGTGGGGGATAATTTACTTTGAAGACGTTACGGAACTCTCCGACATACGCTATGAGTATGAGGTCTCTCGGCTTGCCGCTATGATTGTCACCTTAGACAACTACGACGAACTTTTCAAAGGCGCAAGCGAAGTCGAAAAGTCCGCTTTACTCGCGGAGTTTGAGGCAAAAGTAAATCTATGGATAAAGCGCACTAATGCGTTCGTAACGCGTTTGGAGCGCGGAAAATACGCCTGCCTGTTTGAGGTTCGCTGGTTAGACAGCCTTATCAACGACCATTTTTCTATATTGGAAAGCATTAAGGAACTCAAGGGTCCCGGCGGAATCAACAGCACCGTTAGCGTCGGTATCGGAAAAAACGGATCAAATCCGCTCGAAACTTTCAACTTTGCCGCGCTGTCTATCGAGATGGCTCTCTCACGCGGCGGAGACCAGGCGGTCATCAAGGACGCTCTGACATTCTCATTCTACGGCGGTAAGGGTCAGACGGCGGAACGCAACACAAAGGTTAAAAGCCGCGTTGTCGCAAACGCTCTCAGCGAGCTTATCCGCGACGCCTCCCGCGTTATAGTAATGGGACATAAGTACGCTGATTTCGACTGTCTCGGCGCGGCGTCCGGAATCGCCGCTCTTGCGCGCAAACTCCAGCGACCAGTTTCTATAGTCATTAACGCCGATACGTCCCTTGCCAAAACGGCTATCAGGCACCTCAAGTCACTGCCGGAGTACGACGGAGTATTCATTACGCCGCAGGACGCGATTCTCGTAGCGGACAACCGCACGCTGCTGATTATCGCGGACACCTACAACCCTCAGCGCGTCGAGAGCGAAGCGTTGTTGGAATCCTGCACACGCGTCGTCGTTATCGACCACCACAGGCGCGGCGCGGACTATATCAGCGAGGCGGCTCTGTCTTTCCACGAACCGTTTGCGTCCAGCGCTTCGGAGCTTGTCGTTGACCTCTTGCAATACCTTACCGAACCGCGCGACGTGCTGAAAGCCGAAGCGGAGGCTCTGCTCGGCGGTATCGTGCTTGACACCAAGAACTTCACTTTCCTTACCGGAAGCCGGACATTTGAAGCTGCGGCTTTTCTGCGCCGCGCCGGAGCCGACACGGTGGAGGTTCGCAAAATGTTCCGTCTCAGCTTCGATATGTCGGCTAAAAAGTCCGAAATCATTCGCGGTGCGGAAATTTTCCGCACAGGCTACGCTATCGCGGAAATGACTGCGGCAGGTAACCGCGTGGTCGCGGGAAGCGCCGCCGACGACCTTCTGAATGTTGCCGACATACGCGCTTCTTTCGTCATATATACAATCAAAGATGATACTTGTATCTCCGCGCGCTCAAACGGAGACGTCAACGTACAGCTTATAATGGAGGCGCTCGGCGGCGGCGGTACGGCTCAGTCCGCCGCCGTACAGACAAATCAAAAAACTCCCGCGGAGCTTCGCGCGGAGCTTATTGACGTACTGGAGAAAGCAGAGAAATGAAAGAAACTAATAAAACTCCTGTCCTCTATATCGTTATCCCATGTTATAACGAAAGCGAGGTTATCGGCGAAACTGCCGCGTGTACGCTTGCGGTGCTTACCGGACTTCTCGCGTCGGAGCGCGTCTCTCCTCTAAGCCGTATCCTCTTCGTTGACGACGGTTCACGCGATGATACTTGGGCAAAGATACGCGCGCTGCACGCCGGCGACCGCCGCTTCTCAGGGCTTAAACTTAGCCGAAACCGCGGACACCAGACAGCTTTGCTTGCCGGGCTTATCGACGGCGCGAAAAACGCCGGCGTTACAGTCTCTATGGATGCGGACTTACAGGATGACCCTGCCGCTATACTCGAAATGCTGGGCAAATATGAGGACGGCGCGGAAATCGTCTACGGCGTTCGCGCGGAGCGCCGGACGGACTCCGCTTTCAAACGCGTTACCGCGGAGCTTTACTACAAGTTCCTTCAAAAACTCGGCGGCGAGGTCGTATACAACCACGCGGATTACCGCCTGCTTGGTCGGCGTGCTCTCGACGCGCTTGCGCAATACAAAGAAAGCAGCCTTTTTCTGCGCGGCATTATCCCTATGCTCGGTTACAAAGCCGAAATAGTATATTACGACCGTGCGGAGCGCTTCGCGGGTGAGAGCAAATATCCGCTGAAGAAAATGATAGCGTTCGCCGCAGACGGCATTACTTCGCTTTCCGCTAAACCGCTGAAACTTATCGGACTGGTCGGCGCGGTTTTGCTTATCGCCGGTCTGATTGCGATGACGGCGGCGCTCATCTCCGGAAACGCGTTAACCGCGCTGATTTGTACGGTTTGGGCGTGTTCCGGACTTATCCTCAGCGCGTTAGGAATAGTAGGCGCATATGTCGGGAAGATGTATCTCGAAACAAAGCGGCGTCCCCGCTTCTTTGTTGAAACCCTGTTAGACGACTAACAAAACCCCTCGCCGCGTTTTCCGTCCGCTAATTTGCCCTTGATTTTTTCGCGCGGTTATGTTACAATGCAACGGCAGTTAGTAACGCGTCATTGTACGCAATCTTGCGTTCCGCTCCATAATTACACCCAACTACTAACCTGAGGTTTCCAATATGAACAACTTAACAGAACAGATTCGCGCGCTCGCCAAACAGAAAAACGCTCTTATCCTCGCGCACTACTACCAGTCGTTAGACGTTCAGGCTTGCGCCGATAAGGTCGGCGACAGCTTCGCGCTTGCCAAGTACGCCAAAGACACCGGCGCGGAGATTATTATCCTCTGCGGCGTCCGCTTTATGGCGGAGAGCGCGAAGATACTCAGCCCGAACAAAACCGTATATCTCCCCGCGCCGCTTGCAGGCTGCCCTATGGCTGATATGGTAACGCCGGACGACGTTCTCCTGCTCCGCGCGGAGCATCCTGACGCCGCTGTCGTATGCTACGTAAACAGTTCAGCTGCGGTCAAGGCGGTCAGCGACGTATGCTGTACATCCAGCTCTGCGGTAAAGATTGTGAACAAAACTCCGGGCAAAAATATCATCTTTGTTCCTGACCAAAATCTTGGCGGTTATGTCGCGGAACAGTGTCCGGACAAAAATATTATTCTCTTTACCGGCTTTTGCCCCACGCACCACAAAATCAGCGAACAAGATATTCTTGACGCTAAAGCCGCCCATCCGGACGCTGTCGCGCTTGTCCATCCGGAGTGCCGCACCGAAGTCCGCAAACACGCTGACTATCTCGGTTCCACCGCCGGTATAATCAACCGCGCTAAGGAACTTTTCGCCGTCGGGACGCGCTCCTTCCTTATCGGTACTGAAATCGGCGTTCTGGAAATTCTTCAGCGTGATTTGCCTGACGCGGAGGTATACTCCATCGGCAGTACTTTCACTTGCCCGAATATGAAGAAAACTACGCCGGAGGACATTCTTGCCTGTCTTAACGGCGAGCGCGGCGAACTTACCCTTGACGAAAACGAAAGCCGTATGGCGCGTTTGACGCTCGAAAAAATGGTGGAACTCGGTGGTTAACATTCTTGCAATCGGGGACGTCGTAGGCGAAAACGGTTTGAATTACCTCTCCCGAACTCTGCGTTCCCTGCAACGGGAGTACAACGCCGATTTCACCGTCGTCAACGGAGAGAACGCACGCGGTCGCGGATTGCTTCCTCCGGACGCGGAAGAGATTTTCAGCGCCGGAGCTGACGTAATCACTCTCGGCAATCACGCCTACAGCAAACGTGAAATCTGCAATTATCTTGACGAAACCCGTAACATCATCCGTCCGGCTAACTTCGCCGCCGCCGCGCCGGGCGTTGGGGAATGTATCGCCGAAGCTCCTTTCGGTTCTGTCAGAGTTATCTGCCTTATCGGACGCAAGGATTTGGATTACGCCCCGGAAAACCCGTTTACGACCGCTGACCGTCTGCTTGCTAAATCGTCCGCAGCGGTAACGCTTATAGACTTCCACGCGGAAGCTACTTCAGAGAAGAAGGCGCTTGGCTGGTATCTGGACGGCAAGGTCAGCGCGTTGTGGGGTACACACACGCACGTTCAGACCTCTGATGCCCGTGTTCTGCCCGGCGGAACTGGTTACATCACCGATCTTGGTATGACGGGACCCTCTGACAGCGTCATCGGAATGGACGTTCAGCAGTCGGTAAATATGTTTCTTGGGCTTCCGAAAGACCATTACCGCGCGGCGTCCGGCGTTTGTGTGATTGAGGGCGCGGTCTTTTCCGTTGACGAACGCTCCGGCAAATGTTCCTCCGTACAGGCATTTCGGAAATAGATATGTAAATTATAGACGCGAGCAATACTTACGTAATTTATGTATTGACAACGCATAACCTTTATATTATAATGATTATTTCATATTAAGGAGACTTATATGACGCGGCGCGAGGTTGATAAAAAACTAAAGGACGCCGGCTGGATTATCGAACACGGCTCCAAACACGATAAAGCATATCACCCGTCCAACCCGGGAAATGTTGTAACATTGCCTCGGCACCGTGATGATATTCCGATTGGTACACTGAAACAAATACTTACTAAAGCAGGCTTGAAATAGGAGGTCATTTTATGAAATACGTATACACGGCTGTTTTTTCTCCCTGTGAGGGACAGTTTTCTGTAAGCTTTCCTGATTTGCCCGGATGTCTTACTTGCGGAGACACGCTACTTGAAGCTCTTGAAATGGCACAGGACGCTTCAGAAATGTGGCTTGCACATTACGAAGATCACGGATTAAAGATTCCGGAATCCACCAACAAGTGGAATCCGGCAGAGTATCCCGCAGGCAGTTTTACAAACTTAGTTTACGCTGATACTTTCCAGTACCGCAAGGCTAACGATACAAGAGCTGTAAAACGAACTGTAAGCTTGCCTAAATGGATGGACGAGCGCGTTTCCGAAGAAGGACTTAGTTTATCCCGTGTTCTGCAGGACGCTCTCTCCCAAAGATTAAACTAAACTTTAATTATAGTTGGAGCGAAAAATATTAAAAAGCATAAAAAAGCGAGGCAATATAAAAAACATGGAAAATTTCTTTTTGGAAGAATTGTATGACCCTGAATATTATCATGAAATCGAAGGTTTCGATTCGAGAGTCGCTATTCTAAAATTTAATGATTTAAGCAATACAATTAGTGAAGCCTTAATTTCCATAATGTATTCCGATATAAATGACTTTGATGAAGTGAAAAATAATATCAACAAATACATAGTGTTACGGCATAGAATCAGACACGCAATTATTGATTTGAACAACTGCTTTGATTTGTTATTGCAAGCCCTCTGGTTCTTTTATAGAATATGGGAATATTACAATTCGACAGGCAGTTTAAGAACAAGCAATTTAAATAATGGTAAAAACTACATCATTCGCAACTCTGATTGTTGGGTTGAAAAGGCTGAGGAAAAATGTAATTATAAAAGACTGCTAGAATTCTTAAAAGCAAGTAGCGACCCCGATTTATTATCGTTTGCAAATAAACTTAAAACTTTTTATGATTCATTTGTTTATAATAATTCTAAAAAATTCACTATAAGAACATTAGCAAATAATATGAAGCATAAAGAGCCTTGAAAATCAAGGAGTTGTATGAAGAATATAACTTTACATTAAATATCAATGGTAAAGTTTTATCCCCAAAAGAAATGGGTTTAGGTGTTGAAAGGGACGTTACATTTTGTTCCGCTGACGACACAGAAAATGAACTCGGAAAAATAAAAATTAAGTATAGCGATGATATGTATGTTGATATAAAATATGCTACCGGCGAAGAATTTAGAGCCGTTGACTACATTGATAAAGCTGAGTATTATCCGTTCTTTGACATATATAACGAGGTTGTAGATTATTATAACGAATTTCAAAATCTCTGTAAATCTATTTATTTTGCTATTAAAAAACATTTACGTTGTTCTCCAATATTAAAAATTGACAGAAAATCGACATCAAGTTTTAATATTGATGAATTTTTTAAGCCAAATAAAGGCAATGCAGAATAGCGAAACTTATACCACAAAAACAAGGGAGTCTTTTATATGACAACATATATTCCAACATATTCTGAGACGATGTGGCTTTTTTACATAGCGATAGCTATGCTGGCTTTGTTAGTATTAGCTCTGATCACGTTTTCTTTTCATCTGCTTAAATCCAAGAAGAACGCTATGATTGACGACAAAAAGGAGCAGGCTTTTCTTGATAACGACACGCTTAGATTAGTTCGCTAGGAGCAGAAGGGCAAAGCCCAGTCAAAAGATAATTCAAATCATACATAACATTGCGCGGCGAGTATACTCAAATAACATATTATTGCTAAAAGGATGATAAGAACTTGATTCTCAAACGACTTATTATTATGTGCGCGGCGATTGCCGCGCTGTTGCTGTCCGGCTGCGGAGCGCAGGAAGCCATAACTACGTTTTCACCCTTGCCGGACGAAACGCCGGAAGTCACCGCAGCTCCGGAACCTTCACCCGACCCTGAGCCTACGCCATACGACGGGCAGTACAACGCCCTTAACGGAATGCCTGTCACAGACGAACTCGCCGGTAAACGCGCGATCGCAATCACTCTGAACAATATACGGGAGGCTCAGCCGATTCACGGTATTACCGGCGCCGACCTTATTTACGAACTCCCTGCTGAGGGCGGCGTTACGCGCATTATCGCCGTCTATTCCGATACTTCTTCAATCCCCTCTTACGCTGCGGCTATAGGCAGTGTACGCAGCGCAAGAGATTACTTTCTTGACATAGCGCTCGGACTTGACGCCATCTACATTCACGCCGGAGGCAGTCCGAAGGCTTACAGCGACATTAAAAGCCTTAAACTTGACGACTTTGACGGCGTAGCCAAAAACTACCCGTTCTTCTACCGCGATTCCTCCCGAAAAAGTCAGGGCTACGCTTACGAACACACTATGTTCATTAACGGCGAGAAACTTATGACCTACATCGCCGAAAACGTCAAACGCACCGACCGCGAGACGGAACTTCCGTATGTCTTCGCTGACGACGCAGCTCCTGACGGCGAGGCGGCGCTTGCCGTCAGCGTCAAGTTCTCCGATTACAAAACCACCTCTTTTGCCTATGACGCCGAAACAAATTTATATAAGGTCAGCCAGTTCAAGCGCGAATTTCCGGACGGAGGTACCGGCGATATGGTCACGGCGACTAATATACTCGTCCTTAAAGTTTCGGTCACAACCGTACCTGGGGATACCGCCGGACGCTTGGATGTAAACCTTGTCGGCAGCGGAAGCGGATACTACGTCTCCGGCGGCAAGTACACCGAAATCAAATGGAGTAAGTCATCGCGCTCCTCGCCGTTTGAGTACACGCTCGCATCCTCCGGCGAGCCGCTTACCCTTACCAGAGGCGTAAGCTACATAAATATCGTCCCCAACTCCGCCAAAATAGATTTCACCGGCAACTGACCCTTTATAACCTGTCCCATAATTGCGGATTTATCCGCAGCCCCACGTCCCCCGCAGGGCGTTGCCCCTGTCCACTGTCTACTCACGACTGTCGACTATTGACTAACTTGCACCTCCGCCGTACTCCCGTCCACTCTCGACTGTCGACTATTTACTACCGACTATTTTCATGAGGTTTTCAAATGACCACACCCGCTCAAAGCGCGCCGCTTGTCGTATTCGACCTTGACGGAACGCTGTCGCAGTCCCTGCCTGTAATCATTGAGTCCGTCCACCTTACGCTTGACGCGCTTAATTACCCGCAAGTCACAGACGAACTCATCACCTCGCAAATCGGCGAACCGTACTCGCGCTTCTTTGACGCGCTCGCGCCCGGCGCTTCGCTTGACGCTATCGCCGCGGTCTACGACGGTGCGGAGCGGAAGGCTCTGCGCAAGTACGGCAAGCTATACGACGGCGCGGAGGACACTCTGCGCAAACTGCGCGGATACGGCTGCGTTATCGCCATGCTCAGTAACGGCAGCTCCGCTTACGAAGAAATGCTCACTGAGGAGTTTAATATACGCGGTCTGTTCGACCTGCTTGTCTCCGGCGGAGACTACTCCGGCAAGTCGGAAGCTTTGGCTCACATTATGCGCCTATACCCTAACCGGTCTGTATTTATGGTCGGCGACCGCAAGCATGATATTCAGGCGGCTCTCGACAACGGCGTGACCGGCATTGCCGCTCTCTACGGCTATACCGTTACAGGTGAGCTTGACCGCGCACATTACAAAATAAACAGCGTCACCGAAGTTGCGGACATAGTGCTTCGCCGCTCTTCCGTCCCCCAATCTGTATATCCCGTCGGAGAGTTTCAGCGCGCCGCGTTAGAACTTATCCGCGCGTGGGAATCCCGTCTCGGCGTAACCTCAAGCTATATCGGGTTCCGGTTTATGACAAGCCGCTGGGGCAGCTGTACGCCGAGAACGCGGCGTATAAGGCTGAACTCCGCCTTGGAATATCTCCCCTCGGAGTGCCTCGAATACGTCGCCGTTCACGAATTAGCCCATATACGGGAGGGCAACCACAGTAGGCGTTTCTGGGCAATCGTGGCGGACGCGCTTCCGGACTATAAAAAACGGCAGGCTAAACTAAAAGAGCTTCAGTGGATTCTGCAAACGCTTCGGAATAACTGAAAATCAAACCGAAGCGAAAGTTTCTTGCGTTAATCCGCAGCCTTTTCAAAAGATATATACGCGTCCTGAATTTCATAAACCTCGCCCGGGCTGATTGCGCCGTCGCTTAGCTGCACATAAACAATATCCCCCGCATCTAACCGCACATATATTTCATCCTGATGGGTCGTGTACTGGGCGCTTTCTTTAACGCGGCTTTCCGCTTCCGGACTGTTGTTAATATATAGCGCAAACATCCAGTAGGATCCTACGCTCAGCCGGTTCATATTAAAAATAAATTTATAATATATACGGTAAATGCCTTCTTCGGTAATCTCAAACGTAGAAGGGTCTATCCTAACGGCTCTCGGATCTTCCGCAAGCGTCGTATCTGTGAATTGTATGCGCGTATCCCTGATAGTCGAAGGGTCTAACGGCTGAACATTCGGATTGTAAGCGGTAAGCAGGTTAAACGGATAGCCCGGACCCCGCGCTCCCTGCGGTCCGGTTGCTCCTGTTGCTCCCTCATGACCCGGTACGCCAGGAGGTCCGGGTATCAGCTTCGGCAAACAACAGGGATTGTATCTGTAACAACTCATTTTTTATAGTCTCCTTATATTTATTTTTTCATACCATACTATGCGAAGCAGCCGGAATACGTTACAAAAATTAAAATGATTTTACCAAAAAACTGCTTATAATTATTTACATTTTATTACATATATAGCAAATAAATAGTGCATATCGTCCGGCGCAGGCGCTCCGGCAGAACTTTTTCCAATAAAATGAATTTTTTACAAAAAAACACTTGCAATTCAGGAAGATATAGGTTATAGTATTCGGTAGAAACTCTTAGGCGCAATGATTAAAGCTCCCTGTTTTCCGTTCACCGGCGGTTTCTCCGCGCAAGCGCAAACCGCGTGAAATATATATTACACCTTTAGGAGGAAGCTTAAAATGGGCAAGGCAGATTTGGTCGTGGCGGTAGCCGCCAAGACCGGACTTACAAAGAAGGATACGGAGACGACGCTTGAAGCTATCATCGAAGCGGTCACGGAGTCTCTCAAGGCAAAGAAGAAAGTTCAGCTTATCGGTTTTGGAACATTCTCGGTCAAGCACCGTAACGCGCGCAAGGGTCGCAATCCGAGCACTGGCAAAGAGATTACAATTAAGGCGGCGGACGTCGCGCATTTCTCCGCCAGCAAAAAACTTAACGACTTACTGTAAGTTAAAAAGAACAAAAATAATAATGGGCGCAGTTTGCGCCCATTATTGCGTCAAGACCGCGCTCATTAACTGGTAACTTTATTATGCGTGAAATTAACATTAAATATGATAATCCTACTGTCAGCGACGCTATTAAGCGCGTTACGTATTATATCCATAACAGCAAACAGCAGAACCTCGCCGTACTGAAAATCATACACGGCTACGGCAGCAGCGGCAAAGGAGGAGCTATCCGGACAAAAACGCGTGAATACCTATCCCGTCAAAAGGCTCAGCGCGTCATCCGCGAATGGATACCGGGTGACGAGTTCTCTATCTTCAATCCCGCAGTACTCAAAGCGTTTGACGTCTGTCAGGAACTACGCCGCGACCCCGACCTTGAGCGTCACAATAACGGAGTAACGTTTGTAATTTTGTGATGATAACGCTTTCACCTCTGAACGAAAACTGATTACGAAAAAACCTACTGCCGCCGTTAGCGGCAGTTTTTTGTTCACAAATTATTTACGTTTGCACGCAAATTTCCTCTTGACAAATCAGAAACTTTGTGCTATAATGCTTGTGTAATGATTAGTAACTAATATTTAATGATTAACGTCTTTCACTCTCCCGTCCTAATTTCCAATTTGCCACTTGCAATTTGCAATTCCCCCCGTCTCTCCCGTCCCCTGCCTACTATCTCGCTTCTCTCGTCTCCTCTCGTCTCCGAACTCCTACTACCTAACGCCTAACTACTACTTCGCCCTTTCCCTCTCTCCGGTGAACCCGCCTAACAGCAAAAATGCCGCGAGCGCTATGCACGTCCAGTTTCCGCCGGTTACGTTGAACACGTAAAAGCCGCCGAGCATCAATGCGGCGCAGACTATTCCGTGCGCGAATACTAACGGTGTTCTGCTTACCGTCATTGACGATACTACCGCCTCTAAAACGCGTCCGCCGTCAAGACGGCTTGCAGGCAGAAGATTTAACAGGCTTAATATCGCGCTCGCTCCCGCAAAGGTAGTATACCCGAGCTGAGCGCCAACGAGTGCCGCAAGCAGTCCCGCAAACGGTCCGGCAAGCGCGATTACCGCGTCCGCCGCGTAGCCGAGCTTGTCCGTATCGTAGAAAATCGCCGCGCCGGTAAGCTCTAAACGAAACTCCGTCACTCTCGAGCGGAACAGCTTTATGGCAGTCCAGTGTCCAAGTTCGTGTATCGCGGCGGCAAACGCGGAGATCCACACTAATCCGCTGTCGTCAATAAACGCGAAGAACGCAAAGGATACCGCGAACGGTACTGTCATTTTGAATTTCATTTATTTCCTCGTTTGTAAATGTTATTATTAGGCGCAATGCCGCTCAGAGTCCAGGTTGCTCTTATGTCTGTTAAGTTGGCGCGTCCTCCGCGCTTATGCCGATAGTGTTTGTGACTTTAGCTATAATGTCTCCCTTGCTTACGTGCTGACCGGATTCCACAAGAATTTCGTCAAGGTTGAAATACTGCACGGTGATATTGCCGCAGAACATTATTACATAATTGCCGTAAATTTCACTGTCGCCGGTAGCGAGTACTGTTCCGTCCGCGTATGCGGCGATTTCATCGCGCGCCGCCGCGGTAACGGCGTAGTCAAAGGTTAAGACCGCGTCTTCGGCGAGGACGTCCTCCGCTTCGGCGCTTTCTCCGGAATCGGACAGCCCGAATTCACCGCCACGGTATATCAGGTCGAACGCCGCGCTGCCGGACGCGCTGTTTGCGGTTATCGGCTGCGTGAATACCGGTACCGCTCCGTCGAAGTCATTTGATGAAGGGCTAAGCGCGGCTACCGCTTCCCCCCAAGCGTCGGAGAGTGTCGATTCCCCCTTTATCGCGCCGCCGAGCGCGCTGACTGCCGCTGCATAGTCGCGCGTGCCGAACCTTACCTGCGCGAATTCGCGTATCTCCGCGCCGTAAAACGCATTTATCATAAGCGCGAATCCGAGTATAAAACCAAGAACGCAGAAGCGTTTCCATCCGTGGCCGCTTTCGTTCCTGCGGCTTCTGCCGCGGTACTTATTATATTTAGGTTTGTACATTTTCAAAATACCCCTTGCAATATGTTAACTCGTCTGCTATAATAATATTAAAGTATGAGTGAAAATATACTCGAATTTAAGTGAGGAGGTCAAAAATGTCCGATTACCGCGCCGAAGCTCCGGAAATCGTAAGGGAATTCTTAGCGTACCACGAAGACGTGCGTCTGCATAGCCTGCTTACGGTGGACGAGTATTACTTAGACCTTCGTACATTCCTTCGGTTTCTGAAAGTCAGACGGAAATTAACTCCGGAGGACGCGGACTTCGATGCGATTGACATCTCCGGCATTGATTTGCCGTTCATCGCGGCGGTCACAAAGGCGGAAATCAGCGCTTACAACAGCTATCTGCGGCGTGACCGTAAACTTCATCAGCACGGACACGGCGATGACTGCGGGGTAAACGATAAGACTCTTTACCGCAAGATGTCTACTCTGCGGTCGTTCTTCAAGTATCTTACGGTCAAGACCGGAAAACTTCAGCGCAATCCGGTGGAGGACTGGGATATGCCGAAACGCAAGCAGACACTGCCCAAGTACCTTACGCTTAACGAGGCAGCCAAACTTCTGGAACCGGATGAAAATCGCAGGCATTCTGTGCGTAACCGATGTATCCTGATGATTTTTCTCAATTGCGGACTGCGTATATCCGAAATTTGCTCGCTTAACCTGAACGACATACGCGCCGACCACATACGCATATTCGGCAAAGGCGGCAAGGAGCGTATCGCGTACCTGAACGAAGCCTCCGCTGAGGCAATCAACGACTACCTCTCTGAACGCGCGGCTATTGATACGGATGAAAAAGCCCTGTTCCTCTCGCAGAAAGGCAACCAAAGACTTACGCGTATCGGAGTTCATCAGCTTGTTAAAGCGCATCTCGGCGACGCGGGGCTTGCCAAAGGGGAGTTCAGCTCCCACAAACTTCGCCATACTGCCGCTACTCTTATGCTCCGTAACGGAGTTGACGTTCGCACCCTGCAAGAACTGCTCGGACACGAAAGCCTCAGCACTACGCAGATATACACTCACGTAGACAGCGCGGACTTAAAAACCGCAGCCTCCGCTAATCCGCTCGGACGTATAAACAGAGCCGAAAACTAACCGTCCGTTATAATATCCTTATCATTAACTACTAACTATTAATATTAACTTTATGGTATTTTCATCACCGCTGTTTATCTTCATATATTTGACGCTGACGCTGCTTGGCTATTACGTTATCCCAATGCTGCTGAGAGGGCGCGGGGAGCGCACCATATACGCCTTGCGCGGAGTATGGCTGTTCGCTGTCAACCTTGTGTTCTACGCTTGGGGGGAGCCGCTGTACGTATTCCTGATGCTCGCCTCAATTACGGTCAACTACATATTTGGATTGCTTATTGCTGAAGCCGCAAACCGGCGCGGCAAAAAATATCTTCTGATTGCGTGTATCGCGGTAAATCTCGGTGCGCTCGGATACTATAAATACGCGGATTTATTTCTTACTACCTTAGGGCTGCCCGCAATGGGGCTGACGTTGCCTATCGGAATATCGTTCTACACGTTCCAGACGATGAGTTATCCTATAGACGTATACCGCGGCAAAGTTCCGGCGCAAAGAAACTATATCAAGTTCGGCACGTTCGTCGCGCTGTTTCCTCAGCTGATTGCGGGACCGATAGTGCGTTATATAGATGTTGCGGAGCAGCTTGACAGGCGGGAACACTCAGTTAGCAAGTTCGCTGACGGAGTAACGCGCTTCACCGTCGGACTTTCTAAAAAAGTTCTGCTTGCCAACAACGTCGGGGCTCTGTGGAACTGGTACGGCGCTCAGTCCGCAGACGAAATCAGCGCGCTCGGCGCGTGGCTCGGGATTTTGGCGTTTACGCTGCAAATCTACTTTGACTTCAGCGGATACAGCGATATGGCGGTAGGACTTGGCAAAATGATAGGATTTGACTTCCCTGAGAACTTTAATTATCCCTATACCGCAAATTCTGTCACGGATTTCTGGCGCAGGTGGCACATTACGCTTAGCAGTTGGTTCCGCGATTATGTCTATATCCCGCTCGGCGGAAGCCGGAAAGGCACGGCAAGACTTATGCTCAACCTTTTAATAGTATGGTGTCTGACAGGGTTTTGGCACGGGGCAAGCTGGAACTTCCTTATGTGGGGATTATACTACGCGGTACTGCTGATTGCCGAAAAGACGTTCCTGCTCAAAGCGCTGGACAGATTGCCTGCTATTATTGCGCGCATATATACGATTGCGGTGGTGATGCTTGGTTGGGCGCTGTTTGCGATAGAGGACTTCGGCGCGTTGGGAAGTTACCTGTCGGCGATGCTCGGCGCCGGCGCGGCAATCGACGGAGCCGCGCTGTACTGGCTTAGGAACTATGCCGTCACGCTGGTGATTTCGATAGCCGCTTGTACTCCGTTGCCAAAACTTGCCGCAGCCAAGCTCGCCGGAAAGCTAAAGAGCAGTGCGTGGAGTTATCTCAAACCGGCGGCTGTACTAATAGCGCTCACCCTGTGTACCGCGTCGCTTATAAACAGCGCGTACAATCCTTTTCTCTATTTTAGGTTTTAGATTATGAAGAAGAATTTACAGCTTACACAGCTTATAACTGTAATAGTGTTCACCGCTTTCCTGTCGGTATTCGGCATACTGTTTGCCGTGCTGCCCGATAGGGAGTTCAGCGGTTTAGAGAACCGCTATCTTGCCTCCGCGCCTAAGCTTACATTATCCTCGCTGGCTGACGGTAAGTTTACCTCATCATTTGAGACTTACGTTTCTGACCAGTTCCCGTTCCGTGAGTTCTGGGTAGGAACTAAAGCTCTGACGGAGCGCGTACTTCTCAAGACAGAGAACAACGGTGTTTACTTCGGCATGGACGGTTTTCTGTCCGGGCGTTTTACGGTTGACAGCCGGGATGTTTTGAATGATAATGTCAGCGCGGTAAACGCGTTTGCGGAGAGCGCAACTATCCCCGTTTACTTCGCGCTTATTCCTGGTTCCGGAGCGGTTTGGCGCGGTAAACTTCCTGAAAATTCTATCAACTCTGACCAGCCGGCAATAATCGCGGACGTTTATACGCGGTTAATTGAAAAAGTTGAAACAATAGATTTATATTCTGTTATGGAGAACCATTCGGACGAGTACGTTTACTTCCGCACAGACCACCACTGGACGCAGTTAGGGGCGCGGTATGCGGCGGAGACATTGGCAGACGCGTTGGACTTGCCTGCGCCTCAGCGGTATTCTGAAACTCTGCTTACGGACGAATTTCGCGGTACTGCGTTTAACTCATCCGCCGCGTGGTGGGTCAAGCCTGATGAAATCAATGCGTACATCTTGGACGCGTCCGTGACGGCGGAAGACTATAATTCCGGAGCGTCACAGCCTGCAAGTCTCTATAATCCGGAGTTTCTTTCACAGCTGGGCAAATATCAGTACTTTCTCGGCGGAAATTCTCCTCTGAAAGTAATCAAAACAGAACTTGACGGCGCAAAATTGCTTATAATCCGTGACAGCTTTTCAGACGCGCTTGCGCCTCAGCTGATTGAAAGCGCGTCGGAGATACACCTTATCGACCTGCGTTATTATAAAGGTTCAGTCGCGGAATACATTGAAGAAAACAGCATTGATAAGGCGCTTATACTCTACAGTGTAAAAAACTTCTGTGAAGACAAAAACACGGCGCTTATACAAATAACCCGTTAACGGGGAATACGGTGAAGAGGGGACAGAATATGGACGAGTATATTTATGACGTTGCGGAGCTATTTAAGGTGCTTGGTGATACGACCAGAGCGCGGATAATTCAGGAGCTTGAGGATCACGAGATTTGTGTCTGCAATTTGTCAAAAAAACTGTCAATGACACAATCGGCGGTTTCGCACCAGCTTAGCATATTAAAACGTGCAAGAATCGTAAAGAGCCGGCGTGAGGGCAAACGGCTGTATTACGCGATTGCCGACCATCATATTGCGGTGCTGTATGATACCGCGCTTGAACACATTAAGGAAATAGTAAAGTTATGAAAAACATCAAACGTCTTGGAATGCCGCTTTTGCAGATAATAGCAGCCTTGATATTCGCGTTCATTGCCGCCGTATTTCTGCCGTATGGAGAAGACCCGTTGCTTAACGCGCTTAATATAGTATGCGTTGCGCTGGCGTGTATCGCCGCGGGTATTCACACGATTGCGGCGGCGGTGCGTAAGTTTATGCAGGGTTCGCTGATAAACGAGGAAATTCTGATAACACTCAGCGCGGTACTCGCGTGGTCTTTGTTCGGATACCGCTATAGCATAATGTTCGCGTTCCTTGCGTTCAGGGTAGGTCAGATACTTGTGCGCTATAAAGAGCGCGGCGTATACAGCGACATAGAGCGTAGCCGCTCCGCTCCGGAGAATGTTCTTGTCACATTTGGCGGAGAGCGGCGTACAGTGTCGTCCGACGACGTAAACTCCGGCGAAGTGATTGAGGTCGGGGTTGGTCAGCGCATTCCTGCCGACGGCGTAGTATTAGAAGGTGAGAGCAGTATCAGTACGTTTGCAATAACCGGAGCGGGAAGCGCGGTAACTGTTAAACCAGGCGATAAAGTGCTTGCCGGCTACATAAACCTTAGCGACGCCCTTTCTATACGGACGCAGGCGGCGGCTTCGGAATCAGTGCTGTCAAAGCTTGTTGACCGCGTAGCTAACGCAACGGGAGAAAATT
>JAITQY010000068.1 GCA_031288675.1 Oscillospiraceae bacterium
TAGGATAAGGCTGACCGGAATCGTCTGCCCAAACGACTTCAAACCCCGCCTGACCGTCCGCTCCGCAGCATCCCGGTGAATTGCGGTAAACCAGGTAATAGGTCATGTTGTTTTCTGCCCAAGTGTATTG
The DNA here is from genome assembly GCA_031288675.1 of Oscillospiraceae bacterium. Classification (GTDB taxonomy): domain Bacteria; phylum Bacillota; class Clostridia; order Oscillospirales; family Oscillospiraceae; genus JAISJH01. Next base: position 131 of record JAITQY010000068.1, read on the forward strand.
GGTAAACATTCCCTCGAACTTGACGGTCATGCCGAGATAGTCGTCTTGGTTTAGGTATATGTCGTTTAGCTGCGCGATAAAAAGCTTTTCTTTAATTTCAATAATGCCGTTGTCAGCTGTGGGTTTTACCGGCTGTACAATCGTTGGCGAGGCGGTTTCATCTGCCGCTTGAATTGGTACATCGGTTGCCAAAGCTGTCTCCGACGGTGTTGGGTCGTCAGGAATTACCTCCTCGCACCCGGATAATATAAACGACAGACAAAGGACAAACAGAATAGCTAATTGTCTCATTTTCTAATCCTCCCTTTGATAGTGTTTGCCGCCCAAAACAGCAGAAATGCGGCAATGTTGACAAGTACTACGCTTGCGCCGGTTGGCGTAGCTTTTACATAGGAAACCACTACTCCGATAAAAAAGCAGATAAGTGACACGATAGCGGAGCATACTGTCACCGTTTTGAACTTCTTGCACAACCTCATAGATGTGAGCGCGGGGAAAATAATAAGGCTTGAAATAAGCAGCGCGCCCATCATACGCATACCTAACACGATCGTGATTGACGTGAGGAAAGCAATCAGCATATTGTAGACGCCGGTTTTTACGCCGGTTGCTTTGGCGAAATTTTCGTCAAAAGTAACCGCGAATATCTTGTTATAGAACAGTACAAACATCGTCAGAACGACAACGGCAAGTATAATGGAGAGCGTTACGTCATTTTTACTCATTGCCAAAATGCTTCCGAACATATAGTTGCACACATCTGTGTTCATACCGGTTGTCAGAGAGATAACTACTACTCCGATTGCGAGGGAACCGGTGGAAATGAGCGCGATAGCGGCGTCGCCTTTGATTTTGCTGTTTTCGCTTATACGCAGCAACAGGAACGCCGCCAAAATTACGACAGGGATAGATACAGTTAGCGGCGCGGCGTTCATAGCGGTAGCTATAGCAAGCGTACCGAAGCCGACGTGGGACAGCCCGTCGCCTATCATGGAGTACCGCTTCAGTACGAGACTTACGCCGAGCAGTGCGGCGCAGAGCGAAACGAGCAGCCCTACAACGACGGCACGGACAAGGAAAGTGTAGGAGAACATCTCAAACAGTGTGTTAATCATTGCTCTCACCTCCCGCAAACATCTTTCCAAAGGGCGAATTAAGATAATCGGCGGTCGTGCCGAAGAATAATTGTTCTGTTTTAAGATGCAGGATATGGCTTGCGTATTTAACCGCGCTGTTTATATCGTGGGACACCATTATGACGGTGACGCCTGTTTCGTGATTGATGTTTTCAATCAGTCTGTATAGTTCTTTAGTAATCACGGGGTCAAGTCCGGCGGCGGGTTCGTCAAGGAGCAAAATCTTTTTTGCGGCGCATAAGGCGCGCGCAAGAAGCACGCGCTGCTGCTGACCGCCGGACAGCTCACGATAACAACGGTTCCTGAGCGGCTTTATGCCAAGCCGCTCTATATTTTCGTTTGCCGTTAACCTGTCTTTCCGTGAATAGAACGGCAATATGCCGCGTGATGAAATACGCCCGGAAAGTACTACTTCGTACGCGCTCGCCGGAAAGTCCTTTTGCGCGGCGGTCTGCTGGGGCAAGTAGCCGATTTCGTCAGCATTTACGCCTAACATTATGCTGCCCTCTACGGGAGTTTTAAGCTGTAACAGCCCTTTGAGAAGCGTCGATTTCCCGGAACCGTTTTCACCGGCAATGCACAAGTAATCTCCGCTTCGTACTTCAAAATTCAAACTGCGTACAGCGACGCTGCCCTCATAACCGAGGGCGGCGTCCTTACAAATATATAAAGTCATTTTACTCCAATGCCTCTTTCAGCGCTTCGGCATTGGCGGACATTAAGTCGATATAACCTTTACCGGATTCAAAGTCGGCTTTGGAGATGTTGTGGCAGGCGTGCAGTAAACGTACCTGAGCGCCGGTAGCCTCACTGATGGAGTTAGCCATCTTCTCGTTGGAGAGTTCAATATGGAACACCACTGGGATTTTCTCAGCGTTGATTTTGTCGATTAGGAATGCTACCGTTGCCGCGCTTGCCTCCGTCTCTGTGGAGCAGCCGGGAAACGCCGCGAAATATTCCAGTCCGTAAGTGTCCGCAAAGTAGCGGAACGGGAACCGGTCTCCGAATACTATAGTTTTGCGCGCGGCGTTATCGACCACAGCTTGGAACTTTGCGTCCAGCTCATCAAGTCTGCCAAGATATTCCGTAGTATTGGATTTGTAGGTATCGGCGTTAGCGCCGTCAACTTCGCAAAGTGTATCGGAAATCTTCTTAACTATCAGCTTGGCGTTACGCGGTGAAGTCCAAACGTGTTCATCATACTCCGGCTCATCAGCTTCTGAGTTGCCGGAAGTGTCTTCCTCTTCTTCCTGCATACCCTCGACTATTTCCTCTTCGACGATCTCTGCGCAATCCATCAGCGTGATAATCTTTATACCGGATGTGTCCATTGAGGATAGTACGTTGTTCACCCATTCGTCAGATTCGCCGCCAACGTAGATAAAGACGTCGCAATTTTGTATTGTAATGATGTCCTGCGGCGTTGGCTCAAGGCTGTGGCTTTCGGAACCCGGAAGCAGTAGCATATTGACGGCTGCCTTGTCACCGGCAATCTGACGGGCGAAATCGTAAGGAGGGAATATGGTGGTGACAACGCTGATTTTTCCGCTGTCTCCGGCTGTTGCGGGTACAGTCGTTTTGCCGCACCCTGATAACGTCGCTGCGGCAAGCAAAGCCGTAAGCGCAATAGCTGCGATTCGTTTCATGTTAGGATAACCTCCGTATTTATAATTTGGGCGCAAAAATACAGGAGGTTATATCAATTATTTGACCGGATATTAAGGCTTACAAGAGTAGTTGAACCCCTGTAAGATACGGTTAGTTTCAGAATAGAAAGAACTGCATACAAGCCGCCCAAAATGGAAACAGCTCCGGTTATAGCTGTGAAAAGCGACTTTAATAAGTTTCCGGCGGCGCTTATGTGTGCGCATGTCGCGCAGCTGCCGCCCGTGCCGTTATGGTCGTGAATATGGTCAGCGTGAACAAAAATATACGCCGCCGAAAACAGAGAAACCGCTATTAAGATAATGCACAGCGCCAAAGCCGCCAGCCGAATAACTGACCGCTTTCTTTCGGTTATGAGCGCTGTATTACCGAAACGGCACATAGCGTATTATCCTTTCCGTAAACTGTTTCATCTGCGCAAGTTGAAATACGTATTATTTGTCGCCGCTATGCGCGGCGTGGTGTCCTTTCAAACTTTCCAACAGATCCATCTCACAAGTTGGTAACTGTTTCAAACACATTTCATATACAATACATTTACGGCAGTCTCCGTAGTTAGGACACTTGGTATTCCAGCAATCACATGCGAACTTATCCGCTTCGCGTGCGCTTGCCATTGCCGTACGCATCTCCCCGGGGTTGACTTTCGGAGGATTATCTCTCCATTTGAATTTATTCGGCTGTTCCAGTATGTTTTTTTCTTCTTGCATTTTAGTGCATCCTTTCATCACAATAAATTGGTCAGGCGGTTACCGAAGGTGTATTATTTATCTCGGCTAAACGCAATATAGTGTTCTTCCAAGTCTCCCAGCAAAGCCCTTTGACAAGTCGGAAACTGTTTCAAACACAAATGGAATACAACGCATTTGCGGCAATCACCGTAGAATGGACAGTGAGTATTCCAACAGTCGCATTTCATATCATTTGCTTTTTTAGAGCACGCGAACGCCGCACGCATTTCGTCAGTGGAAAATTTTGGAGTACTGTCTTTCCATTTGAGCTTGTTTGGCTGCTCTAACATATTCTTTATTTCTGGCGGCTCGCTGTTTTCTTCATCTCCGAAAGGGTTCATCATCTTCTGAAATTCTGCAACCGATTCCGGTTTCAGCATAGAAGTTATGAGATCAATGCCGCGCTTAAAAGCCTCAGGATCAAAGCCGCCGTCTTGCGGCGGTTTGAAATTTTCAGCCAATGCAGCCGCCATCGCTTCCTGCTTGCCGTCTTGAGTGCGTTCCATGATAAAATCAAAGAACATTTGTTGTCCGTTTTCCACTTGTGCTACTCCTTATTTATGTAATAATAAAAATTTGCTTTCCGGCGTAGTATTCACCGAAAGTTTGCGTTTACCTGCGTCTGCCATAATGACACGATGCCATGCTCCTAAACGAAAGCCCAACACAGCGGACTTTGATCTGGCGTGGTGGACGCAAATAGAGACTATACGAACGCTCACCGGCAGCGAGAGAAACGTTCGGCAAAGCTACGCCACCGCCTGACGGTGTGCTAATCTGACGCATTACGGAGTTGTTACCTTTTGTGAACTCAAACAGTATTTCAAGTTCATCGTCACAGACATATACCGCCGTTAGGAACATCCTAAACAACTCTGCCTGATATTCCTTGTCCTCAATTTCTCCGTCGCGGAACGCTTCCAGAGCGGATAGAATGTCGTCCCGTGTGAATTCTTGGAGCGCGGCGCGTTCAAGGATGATTGAGCTGTTTAGGGCTTCCCTTTCCTCTTCCAGTTCAACAAGCCTGTCCTTTATCGTAGGTGTAAAGATTCCCTGCTCAATTGCGCTCATTGTATTCTTAATTGCTTTATTCACGTCTGCGAGCCGCGATGCAAGAATCTCCGCGTCCGACTGTTCGCGGCATTTTTTGGAATATTCCATAACGTTGTCCGCCATCCACTCTATGACGTCGTCGCGCATAATGTACTCGCGGATTACGGCGGTAACTTCGTTCTCAATCCAATCTCTGCGGACGTGCTGCTTGTCGCAGGTTTTTTCAAGCCGCTTTTTCTGACAGTAATAATACGAATGGAGCTTACCTGTTTTGCTTGTCCCGGATATGCCAACCATAGGGCTTTTACACTTCCCGCAAAACAACTTGCCTGTGAGAAGATAATCCCCGTTCTCACGGCGCCGTCCCTGTGGATTTTTCTTAGTTTTAAGTCTTTCCTGCACGGTTAAAAACAACTCCTTACTAACAATTTGCGGAACTCCGCCCTCAATCCTAATGTCACCGTATATGTATACCCCCGTATACCGTTCGTTACGGGCAATCTTCTGAACGCTGTCCTTGCCCCACTCTTTCCCGTGGCTTGTCTTGATTCCTCGTCGGTTTAGGTCGTTTCCAATATCAACAAACGGCTCGTAATTTGCCAGCCGGACAAATATCTCGAGAACAATCGCAGCGTTTGGTTTGTCCAGCGCGTAACGGTTGTCCTCGCTTTTTTTATACCCAAGCGGTAGGTGTCCGTTAGTAATCATACAACGCAGAGCGTTGTCATACATCCCGCGCTTAATATCGTCCGACATATTTTCGCTGTAGAACTGGTTGACGTTCATCATCGTCCGAAGCGCGAAGCGTCCTGCGGCATTATCGCCGAATTCCTCTTTGACGTAAACGATTCGGACGTCGTATTTGTCAAGCTTGTTTTCATAGCTCAGGGCGTGGAGCATATTTCGGGCAATGCGGCTTGACTTATATGTAAGAACAACCTGAAACTCGCGCCGTTCAGCCGCGCGTATCATTCTTTGAAAATCCGGACGCCTGTCCGTTTTTCCCGTGAGGTGTCGGTCGGCATAAACTACGGTGACAATCATATTATGCGCCTTTGCGTATTCCATACACTCCGCGACCTGTTGCTCAATACTCACGTCCTTTTGTGCGTGCGAACTGTACCGGGCATAGATTACGGCG
>JAITQY010000091.1 GCA_031288675.1 Oscillospiraceae bacterium
TGCTATAATTAAAGTGTATTAAAATATTATTGCTCCTCGCAGAAACTGCCTACAAAACAGAAAGACAAAACACTATGCTTAATTACACCGTCATCGACGCGCATTGTCACGTTTATCCTGAGAAAATAGCTAACAAAGCTGCCGAGAACATCGGCGTCTTTTACGGCTATCCTGTACCGTCTTTTGACGGCACTCCAGGCACTTTTGAAACTATGCTTAACGCAGGAAGAAAACTGGGGTTTGCGGGCTATAATATTAGCGGAGCCGCTACCGTTCCATCACAGGTGGTTAGCGTTAACGACGGACTAATCGGCACGCTGAACAGCTTTGACGGTGCGGAAATGCTATTCGCGTTCGGAACCGCTCATCCGGGATTTGAGAACGTCGGCGGCGAACTTGAACGCATTAAAAAAGCCGGATTGCGCGGCATTAAACTTCATGCCGATTGTCAGCGTTTCAATATTGACGACCGTTCCGCATATCCTATGTATGACGCGGCTCAGGAACTCAATCTGCCGGTACTTTGTCATGTGGGGGATGAAAACTTCGATTATTCCAGCCCGTACAGGCTTCTGAATTTGCTTAAAGATTTTCCGCGCTTGCGTGTTATTGCCGCACATCTCGGCGGATACCGCGAATGGGATGAGGGCATTAAACTTGCAGGTACGTCTAACATTTGGTTCGATACGTGCAGCGCCCAGTCAATTCTACCGCCGGAACGTGTTGTTTCGCAAATCCGCACACTCGGCGCGGAACGCTGCTTCTTCGGTACGGACTATCCTCTTTGGAACGCGGACAAAGAACTCAATAATTTCTTAAACCTCGCTCTTACAGACAAAGAAAAAGAGCAGATACTCGGTCAGAACTTCCTTTCATTTATTAACGGTTAATATCGGGGGCAATCATTTGAAAAAACAGTCTTTTCTGCAAGGCGCGGCAATACTGACCGCGACTGTAGCGTTAGTCAAGATACTCGGCGCTGTATATAAGATTCCTCTTGGTAATATGCTTGGGGACGAAGGCTTTGCGCACTTTTCTGTTGCTTACTCAATTTACTCACTGTTGCTCACTATCTCTACAGCAGGGTTGCCGGTCGCTCTCAGCCGTCTTGTAGCGCGCGCTGACGCGCTCGGCGACAAGCCTCTTGTCCGCAGAACCTTTAACTCGGCGCGCGCGGCATTTCTTGTACTGGGAGGAGTATCAACGGCAGTAATGCTCATCTTTGCTCCTCAGCTGGCTAATTTGATGGAAGATCCGGAAGCGCGATATGCCATTTTTGCGCTTGCGCCGAGTATTGTTATGGTCTGCCTTATGAGCGCATATCGCGGTTACAGTCAGGGCATATCAAATATGACGCCGACATCCGTATCTCAAATTATCGAAACAGTAGGCAAACTGCTCTTTGGACTTGCTCTTGCGTGGTTCCTGATTTCGCGCGGTTACGGGCTTCCTCTTGCGTCCGGCGGCGCAATTGCCGGCGTTACGCTCGGCGCCGCTTTTGCGCTTATCTTTATCGTTCTCAAAGTCAAACTACCCCGCAAGAGTACAGTTCAGATTACTTCAAATACAGTGGAACACCGCAAATCACAGCTTATAGAACTTTTCAAAATCGGTATCCCGATTACCATAGGAGCATCCGTACTTTCTATACTCGCGCTTGCTGACGCTAAACTGATACTCGGACGCTTGCAGGACGCGGGCGGATACAGCTACGCTCAAGCCAAAACTCTTTACGGAGTTTTCTCTAAGGTTCAGACGCTTTTCAACATCCCGAGCAGTTTTATCGTTCCGCTTACAGTAAGCGTTATCCCGGCTATAGCCGCACGCCTTGCAAACAACAACCGTGACGGCGCGGCAAGCGTAACGGGTACTGCTCTGAAGATTACCACTCTGCTTGCGCTCCCTGCCGGCGTCGGACTTAGTGTGCTTGCAACTCCGATCGTCAATGTTATCTATCCCGGAAGTCATTCGGAGGGAGCGGGTTTGCTCGCGATTTTAGGTGTCGCTTCATTTTTTACTTGCGTTACACTGGTAACTAATGCTATACTTCAGGCATACGGCAAGGAACGCGTCCCGGTTTATACTATGATTTGCGGCGGAATCCTTAAAATCAGCAGCACATATTTCCTTACCCCTATTCTCGGAATCAGAGGCGCGGCTATAGGCACGATAGCGAGTTTCGCGCTTATCAGCATTCTCAATATTTGCGTACTTGTTTTCAAGACAGGTTACAAACTAAACGGAAGCGCTGTCAAACTGCTGTTCTCCAGCGCGGTAATGGGCGCGGCGGCTTGGTTTGTATATTATGCGGTTATTAGGACCGTAAACCGTCAGTTGATTGCTCTCGGCGCAGCGATAATCGTCGCTGTAGTTATATACGCCGTTTTGGTGGTAATGCTTAAAGTCATCACAAAAGATGATTTGGCATTTGCACCGAAAGGCGATAAAATTGCAAAACTGCTAAGATTGCGGTATTTATTCAGAAAAAACGGACAGAAAAAATGGTTGTAAAATCTACAGAAAACACATGGAACAGCACCCAGTGGCGCGATTACTCTCTGCTTGACTGCGGAAACGGAGAGCGTCTTGAGCGCTGGGGTGACTTCGTCCTTGTCCGTCCTGACCCAACCGCTATATGGCAAACCGCACGCAAATACAATGAACTGTGGAAAAAACCGGATGCGCGTTACCTTCGCTCTTCCTCCGGCGGCGGACACTGGGAGACTATTAATCCCAAAATTCCAAAAAATTGGAATATTACCTATGGCGATTTGACATTCACTATAAATCTAATGAACTTCAAACACACCGGCGTATTTCCTGAGCAAGCCGCCAACTGGAACTGGATGCGCGGCTTAATCAGAAAGTTTGAACGCAAATGTCAGTTAAATGTGCTTAACCTGTTTGCTTATACCGGAGCCGCAACGCTCGCATGCGCCGCAGAGGGCGCGGCGGTATGCCACGTAGACGCCGCTAAAGGAATGGTAGACCGCGCGCGAACCAACGCACATCTCTCAGGTCTTGAGGGCAAGCCCGTACGCTGGATAGTGGACGACTGCCGCGAGTTCATTCAGCGTGAGATAAGGCGCGGCCGCAGATATGACGCTATTATAATGGACCCTCCGTCCTACGGACGCGGCGCAAAAGGCGAAGTTTGGAAGCTGGAGGATGACCTCTATAGTTTTTGCAGGTTATGTACTGAGATACTAAGTGACGACCCCGGTTTTGTACTAATTAACTCTTATACTACCGGATTATCGCCGGCAACGCTTACTTATATTGCTGAAAGCACGTTCAGCTCACGGTTCCATACCGCGCGCGCCGAAAGCCGGGAGCTTGCCATAAAATCTGAAAATTCCGGGCTCTATTTGCCCGCCGGAGCGAGTTGCAGATGGACAACATCTTAATCAAAACAGAAAACGTAACCTACACCTATGAGGGCGAACCGGCGCTTCGCGGTATCAGCCTGAGCTTTAAGCATGGGGAGTTCGCAGCTATACTCGGGCATAACGGCTCGGGTAAGTCTACGTTCGCAAAGACATTGAACGCTCTGAATATACCGGGCGGCGGTAAAGTATGGGTAGACGGATTAGATACTTCCGTTGAGGAAAACATTCCTAAGATACGTGCGTCAGTCGGGATGGTATTCCAAAATCCGGACAATCAAATCGTAGCGAGTATCGTAGAGGATGATGTAGCTTTCGGATGTGAAAATACCGGCGTTGACCCGGCAGAGATTCGCGGCCGCGTTGACGACGCGCTTGAGGCGGTGCGTATGAGCGCGTTCAAAACACACGCCACACATCAGCTCTCCGGCGGTCAGAAACAGCGCGTGGCTATTGCCGGCGCTATCGCCGCACGCCCTAAGTGCATTGTATTGGACGAATCCACCGCTATGCTCGACCCGCGCGGACGCGCCGAAGTTCTTGAGGTAGCGCACCGTCTGAATAAAGAAATGGGTATCACCATCATCCTTATCACACACCATATGCGTGAGGTCATTGACGCAGACCGCGTAATAGTCTTTACAGATGGCTTTGTCCTTGCAGACGGTACGCCGCAGGAAGTATTTGTAAATACCGAAATACTGGATGAAGCCGGTCTTGGCGTTCCCGATACGGTTCGCCTGTGCGAGGAGTTAGGACTTCCTTTAGACGCGCTGAATATCGACGATTGCGCGGAACAAATAATCGGCGCGGTCAATTCCGGCGCTATGTCCGTCCAATCGGCAGATGAGGCGGAACAACCCTCCGATGCGGTATTTGACAGATATGTATTAGAAACGACGGAGTTAAAGCACTTGTATTCGCCGGATACTCCTTTTGAAACCGAAGCGCTCAGGGGCATAGATTTCAAACTGCCTCAAGGGATTTTTGCAGGTATCATTGGTCATACCGGTTCCGGAAAGAGTACGTTCATTCAGCATCTTAACGGACTGCTGAAACCTTCATCCGGGCGGATACTCCTTAATGCCGAAGACATTTGGGGCGGAGGGAAAATAATGCCAGGTGTACGCGGCAAGGTAGGGCTTGTTTTCCAGTATCCGGAGTATCAGCTGTTTGAAGAAACATGCGCTAAGGATATTGCGTTCGGACCGCGTAATCTGAAGCTATCCGAAGCCGAAATCGCGGAGCGTGTCACGGAGGCGGCTAAATTTGTAGGCTTGAAGCCGGATTTGTTAGATAAATCGCCGTTCGCGCTATCCGGCGGAGAGAAACGCCGTGTGGCAATCGCCGGAGTTATCGCAATGCGTCCTGATGTGCTGATATTGGACGAGCCTACGGCTGGATTAGACCCCTCAGGCAGTGAGTTTATACTTGAAAACCTAAGGGAATATCAGCTGGCAACCGGATGTACACTTGTGCTTGTAACTCACTCTATGGAGGAAATAGCCGAATACGCGGATATTATCTATGTCTTTAACGACGGCAATATAGAATTCAGCGGAGCAAAGGAAACGATATTCGCACGCTCCGGGCGTCTGCGTGAAATCGGACTTGACATTCCGGAGGTCACACAGGTGATTTTGAAGCTTAGGGAATTAGGGTTGCCTGTAAATCCGTCTGTATACACCGTGAAAAAAGCGGCTGAGGAAATCAAGAGGTATGTCAAATGCTGAAGAATATAACGTTAGGGCAATATTTTCCGGGCAACTCAATAATCCACCGGCTTGACCCGCGTACTAAACTGATTCTGACGCTTGTCTATATCGTTGTTTTGTTCATGTGTACTAATCCGTCAGGTTACGTGATTTGCCTGATTGTGCTTTGCGCGTGTATAGCCGTTTCACAAATCAAACCCAAACTTATTCTGCGGGGAATGAAACCGCTGATAATCGTCATAATAATCACCGGTTTGCTGAATGTGTTCTATACCCGTGGCGGCACAGTACTTGCAAGCTTTTGGGTACTTACCATAACGGTCGAGGGCATACGCAACGCTATATTTATGACGCTCAGAATACTGATGCTTGTCAGCGGAACGTTCCTTATGACATACACGACGTCACCGCTTGCGCTTACGGACGCAATGGAGTCGCTTATGAATCCGCTGAAGAAAATTAAAATGCCGGTACACGAGCTTTCAATGATGATGAGTATCGCGCTTCGTTTCATTCCGACGCTGATAGAAGAGACTGATAAAATTATGAGCGCGCAGAAAGCGCGCGGCGCGGACTTTGACAGCGGCAATATCCTGCAAAAGGCTAAAGCGCTTCTGCCGTTGCTGATTCCGCTGTTTATAAGCGCGTTCCGGCGCGCGGACGAACTTGCCGTCGCGATGGAGGCGCGCGGCTATCACGGCGGAGAGGGGCGCACAAAAATGAAGCAGCTGCGCTACACCGCAAGCGACGCGGCGGCGTTTGTATCAGGCGCGGCGTTTACCGCTGCGGTAATAGCGACCCGCTTCCTTCCGGTATGAGCAAGGATTTTGCTGGTATCGCAAACCTGCGGAATATCGCGCTTACGCTTCGTTATGACGGGACAAAATATCACGGTTGGCAGCGGCAGAAAAATGCGGTCACAGTGCAGGAAACGCTTGAAAATGCTATCTCTGAAGTTATCGGCGGACAAGTTTCCGTAACAGGCTGCGGTCGCACGGATGCAGGCGTTCACGCGGAATATTATATCGCTAATTTTCGATCAGACTGTACAATTCCGGAGGAACGCATTCCGTTCGCGCTTAATTCACGTTTGCCGGAGGATATAGTTGTTCGGCAGGCAAGGGAAGTGCCTTGGGATTTTCACGCGGTATTCAATTGCAAACGTAAGGAATACACTTACCGTATTCATAATACGGAGTTCCGTGACCCGTTGTTTAATAACCGCGTTTGGTGGTATCCGCAATCTCTTGATATAGATGCGATGAGGCTCGGCGCGGCAGAATTTATCGGAACGCACGATTTTTCTGCGGTAAGGGCAGTAGGAACAAATGTAAAAAGTACGGTTCGCACAGTTTTTTCATTTGACATTTTTGAAAATTATGGTATAATAAATTTCAGAGTCGCGGCAGACGGATTCTTGTATAATATGGTTCGCGCAATGGTCGGAACACTTGTCTATGTAGGAGTCGGAAAAATCCAGCCATCAGAAATAGCAGATATTTTGGCATCCAAAACGCGCTCGCTCGCCGGTCCTACTGTTCCGCCTCAAGGATTGTACATGACAAATGCTGATTACGATATAGAGTTATAAAGTTTATGAAGAAAAAAATCATAGTCCTGACGTCTATAGTTCTTGCAGCCGTTATCGGAGTAACCGTTTACGTACGGTTTATTTCGTTTGGCGATGCTGGCGCCGGAAGCTACTCGCTGGAAGTTACTGAGGAATCCGGCTATAAGGGCGTTGTAACCGTTTATGACGGCACGGGCGAAGCTGCATTCAAGTGGTATTCGCCGGACGAGTACATTGTCGCCGGTTCGCTTGAATCAAACGCAGAGACTTTTGCGGTTGTTACGCTTTCCGAAGCAGGATGCAGGTTCAGAGTATTTGACCTGATGAACCCGGTTCTTGAAAATGATGAGTATGTATGTTATGAGAACGGCAGCTATACCGGCACTGAAACTATGTACTATGAAATCGGGTATCTTTCGCGGAACCGTATCTTTGCAATCGCGGCTGACCGCGCTACAGTTTTCGACGCTTCGGCAAAGATATTCTCTGAGTACAAAATCACCGACGGATATTGGACGGGATATACTGCGGAAAACGGAAAACTAACCCTCACACAGGCAAAGTACTCAGTCGGCGAAAGTACCGGCACGGTTAAATTTGACGGCAGTCAATGGCTTGAGTCTTCAACCGCAGACGAACAATAAGGAGCGCAGATATGTCACTGGTAATAGATTTAATTATAATCGCTATAATCGGGCTGTTCATTTGGAAGGGTTGGCGTAAGGGACTTATACTTGGCGTTAGCGGTATACTTGCGCTTATCATCGCGTTTACGGCTTCCGGATTTGTCGCGCGTAATTTCTCCGGCGAAATAGCTCCGGCGCTTTCGCCTTTTATAAGCGGAGAGGTTGACAAGGCAATTGATTCCGCGCAGTTAAAATTTGAAGCCGATCCTCAGGGCGATCCGGTCACAAATATCAGCGAAAACGCTATTGCAGAGCTTGGTATATTTGGAACTACAGCGGCAAAAATATCAGGTCAGGTGACTAAATCCGTCAATGAAGCCGGAATGCGTCTGAAAGAAGCGATGGAGGAACGTATAACAAACTCTTTGGCTTATGCGCTCATATTGATTGTATCATTTATATTGGTTTTGATTTTATTTACGATTGCGGCAAACATCATAAACGTCGCATTCAAACTGCCGGGATTGAATCTTATCAACGGAATCGGCGGTGCGGCGCTCGGATTGGTCAAGGGGCTGTTTTTGTGCTTCGTGCTTGCGTGGACGATTGGATTTTTAGGAATTATTATTCCAAGCGATATTCTGCGTAACACCGTTATGCTATCGTGGCTTATGAACTCCAATCCTGTAAGTGCGATTTTAGGAATTTAAGCTTTTTTATCTAATACACAATTAATCTTAATATAAACACTTTGGAGGATAAACAATGATTGCTATTGCTTGCGACCACGCCGGTGTGGAACTAAAAAATGCTGTCATAAAGCTCTTGCAGGAGCGCGGACTTAAATACACTGACTTT
>JAITQY010000109.1 GCA_031288675.1 Oscillospiraceae bacterium
ATACGCTTAGTACGTTCGGCAAAATCGCGAAGCGTTTCCATATCCGCGCCTTTAGCCTTTTCCTCAGCAACGAGATAAACAAGCAAACCCTCTCCGCCGGAGGCGCACATGCTGTCTACAACAAAAATTTTGCGTTCCGGATAGCGCGTACGAAGTTCCTGCGCCGCCATCTCCGCATTTTGGTATGTCGCGCTCAAGCCGGATGAGAACGCAATGTAGAGTATGTCGCGTCCTGCGTTCAGCTCAATTTCCATATACTCTGCAAATGACTGCATTGCCACAGCGCTGCTCATTGCGGACTCACTGGCTTCCAGCAGCGTATAGAACCTGTCAAAAGTCATATGCTTTTCATCAATATTGCACTCGTATGACTTGTTGTCAATCGTGACGTTCATTGGAATCGGGATAATGTTATACCTCACCGCCAAGTCGTTAGGCAGGTCGCAGCAGGCGTCCGTCATAATAACAAATTCATTCATCGTTATAATCCCCTTTAGAAAATGGAAATATATTGCCGGTTAAGTGTTTTCAATCTTTTTTGTAATTATACCATTTGTCAAACGGTTTGTCAAACGGTTTTTTGTAAGCTTTTAGAAGCGGTGTGCGTTCAATGAAAAAGTAACGTTTGAGTGCGGATATTATATTCGTTCGCGGCTTGACAAAGAGTAGAGAGATAGTCGTGAGTTGTTAGTCGAGAGCCGATGGTCGTGAGTAGACGGTGGACGGAGGTACGGCGGGCGAGCAATGCTCGCCCCTACGAAAAATGAGGTAGTAGTTAGTCATTAGTCGGCAGTCAAGAGCGGACGGGGGAAACGAGGAACGTTAATCATTAAACATTAGTCATTAATCACTACTCAAGCATTATAGCACAAAGTTTCTGATTTGTCAAGAGGTTATTTGCGTGTAATCGTAAATAATTTGTGAACATATTTTTTGTAGTTGAAAGTAACCATAGGACGGCAATGCTGCCGCCCTATGAGTTCTGCATCTGATGTCCGTACTTTGTGCGTGTTATGATTTATTGCAATACTTGCCTGATTACATCAAGACCCTGTTCAAGTTCCGTGTCTGTAATGGTAAGCGGCGGCAATAGTCTCAGCGTATCGCTGCCTGCGGTAAGGGCAACCACACCGCTATCCAATAGCTTTACAACCGTATCGCGATGCGATACTCCGGTGAGTTTGATTCCTATCATCAATCCAAGTCCGCGAACTTCGGCAATATTCGGCGAGTTCCACGATAAGACTGTTTGCCTGATTTTTTCGCCCTTGCGGGTTACTTCAGAAAGTTCAGTATCGGTAAGTGTCTCCAGCACGGCGAGCGCACCTGCACAGCAAATTGGGTTGCCTCCGAACGTAGTAGCATGATCGCCCGAGCGGAGTACTCCGCGAACTTTTTCGTTTACTAAAAAACCGCCAAGCGGCAATCCTCCGCCGATTCCCTTGGCAAAGCTTACCGCATCCGGAGTAATACCATACTGCTGGAAGGCAAAGAGCGTTCCGGTACGTCCGACGCCGGTCTGAACCTCGTCAACGAGCAGAAGGATTTCGTTTTCCGCACAAAACTCCGCAAGCTCCTGAACATAGTCTTTAGGCAAAGGATAAACTCCGCCTTCACCTTGAATAAGCTCAATCATTACCGCACAGACGCTGCCTTCCGAACACGCCGCCTTAGCCGCCGCGATGTTACCGGGCTGAATGTACTTAAATCCGCCGGTGTAAGGAAAGAAGTCGTAACCGTGAAATTTCTCCTGCCCCGTGGCTTCAAGCGTCGTAATTGTGCGTCCGTGAAAGCTGTTTTGCAGAGTGAGGATCACGTGACGGTTTTGGCTTCCGAATTTCTCATAGCTGTATTTTCGGGCAAGCTTAATAATTCCCTCGTTAGACTCCGCCCCTGAATTTGAGAAGAACGCAGCCGACATTTCTGTGCGGCGCGTAAGCTGTTCCGCGAGCTTAGCCATAGGCTCAGTATAGTAGAGGTTGGATACGTGCGCGAGCTTCGCGGCTTGCTCTGTGACGGCGTTCACCCAAGCGGTGTTTGCGTATCCGAGAGAATTAACGCCGATACCGGACGCAAAGTCGATATAGGTTTTCCCCTCAGGATCATAGAGCGTTGAGCCCTCGCCGCGCGTAAACGCTACAGGAAACCGCGCATAGGTCGCAAGAACGTATTCGTCCGCGAGATTGATTATATATTGTGTTGTCATTGAATAAATCTCCTTAAAGTTAGTACGCAGGCACTGTGAGCCGGGATGAGGGTTCGTTCTGCAATAGCAATCAGACAACGAGTTAATTTATCATCGTGCCTTCGCCGTCTTTGCTGAGCAGTTCGATAAGAATACTGTGCAGAACGCGCCCGTCAAGAATAGTCGCGTTGAGTACGCCTCCGGATACAGCTTCAAGCGCGCAGTTGACTTTAGGAATCATCCCTCCGCTGATAACGCCGTCCGAGATAAGCTGGGGAACTTCCGCACGGTCAGCAACGCGAATCAGACTTGCGTCGTCGCGCGGGTCACGAAGAATCCCCTTTACGTCTGTCATTAGTATAAGTTTCTTCGCTTTGAGCGCGACAGCGAGTTTTGCCGCCGCTACATCGGCATTGATGTTGTAGCTAACCTCACGGTCTACACCAAGCGCAACAGAACTAATTACCGGAATATATCCGTGTTCTAACGCGTCTGTAATCGGTTCAGCGTTTACGCTGACTACGTCGCCGACGTAACCGCCGTAGTCGATACCCTCTGTTTTAAGCTCAACGGCTTTGATAATGCCGGCGTCAAGTCCGCTGAACCCAAGCGCCTTTCCGCCTGCGCGCGTCAGAGCAGCAACGAGATTTTTGTTTATTTTTCCGCAAAGCGTCATTTGAACGAGATCTTCAATCGCTTCATCGGTGTAGCGGAAACCGTTGATTTTAGCTTTACCAAACCCGAGCTTTTCGGCATACTCGTCAATTTCCGGACCACCTCCGTGTACGAGAACGACTTTAATTCCGACAAGGTTCAGCAGGATCACGTCATTCATAACCGCCGTCATAAGTTCCGGCGTTTTCATCGCCGCTCCGCCGTACTTGATAACGATTATCTTGTTATGGTGATCTTGTATGTAAGGCAGAGCCTCAATAAGTATCTGTGATTTTTCCATATATCAAATTCTCCTGTAGTTAAGTCCTGTAATCGCCGTTGATTTTAACGTAATCATAAGTGAGGTCGCAACCCCAGCACATACACCACGGGAACGCGCCGGGTTCAGTTTCTTCGTTAAGCTCTATTTGTACCTCAATATCGTGTTCCGAGAGTATGGCTTTCGCGAGAGGTTCATCGAACGGAAGTCCGCGTCCGTCCTTGCATACCGCGATTTCACCCGCTGCGGAGCGGAATGTAACGTCAACGCGGTTCGGGTCAAAGTTTTCGCCGGAGTACCCCATAGCACACAGAACTCTTCCCCAGTTCGCGTCAGCGCCGAATATCGCAGACTTAAACAACGATGATGAGATAACGCTTTTAGCTATGGCTTCCGCTTTGTCCTCATTCGCCGCGCTTGACACGATACATGTAATTAGGTGTTTCGCGCCCTCACCGTCGGACGCCATAGCTATGGCAAGCTTGGCGCACAGCGTACAAAGCATATCATCAAAAGCGTCGTAATCCGTACCGGGTTCGGTAATCTCTGAGTTACCGGCTTCGCCGGAGGCGAGAATAAAACAAGAGTCGTTCGTAGATGTATCTCCGTCTACTGAAATTCGGTTGAAGCTCTCCCGAACGGCGCTGTGCAGCGCTTTGTCAAGCATCTCGCTGGAAATTGCGCAGTCAGTCGTGATAACCGAGAGCAGCGTGCCCATATTAGGGTGTATCATTCCGCTGCCCTTGGCAATACCGCCTATGCGGACGGTTTTGCCGCCAATCACGCGTCCAGCCGCGAACTCCTTGCGTAGTGTATCTGTGGTCATAATCGCGTCAGCCGCGTCAGAGCTGCGCGCGCCCAGCGCGTCAATAAGATTCGGCACTGCGGCTTCTATAGCCGCGATATTAAGTTTCTGTCCGATAACGCCGGTACTCGCAACCCCGATCAAATCGGCGTGTACTGCGCTTTTGCCTGACAGAGCTTCGGACATTTTCATCGCGGTTTCGTCCTCAGTTGAATTGCAGGCATTAGCGTTTCCGCTGTTAAGTATTATTGCTTGCAGGCGCCCGTCCGCAACCCGTTTCTGTGACAGGCGTACAGGCGCCGCCTTGACTACGTTACGCGTGAATACCGCCGCCGCGTTGCACGGTTTATCTGCCATAACAAGCGCAAGGTCGAGCTTTTCAACGGGCGAATTAGCTTTTACGCCTGCGTGAACTCCGCTTGCTTTGAATCCGGACGGAGCGCAAACTCCTCCGTCTATAAATTTAATAGGTTCCATATTTCAATCAATTCCTAACATAATACACATATTTTGAACAGCCGCTCCGGCGGCGCCTTTGCCAAGATTGTCAAACTGCGCGGTAAGCAGAATTATATCGCCGCTTCCGGCAACGCTAATTACAAGTTTATCCGTACCGGCATATTCATTGCTTGGCGCAAACGCGGGAATCTCATCAGTAACACTGATATTCTTAGTGCAAGAGTAATGTTCCCGCAATGTGTCAAAAACATATCGTCGTTTCTCGGGCAGATGCAGGGGAATCATAACCTGCATTCCCTGAGGGAAATCGCATATAAGCGGTATAAATGCCGGAGCTTTAGCCAGTCCCGTATATTTTACAATCTCCGGAATATGCTTATGTTTAGCTGTAAGCGCATAGGCTCGCGGAGAATCGTGGTCAGGCGTGCGGTTAGGGTCTTCATATTCAGCTATGGCTGACTTACCCGCTCCGGTATATCCGGAAACGGAGGTAATGGCAACCGGATAATCGCATGGAAGAATCCCTGCTCTTACAAGCGGCGCAAGAATTGAAATAGCTCCTGTCGCGTGACAACCGGGATTAGCAAGACGCACCGTCATACGAATTTCCCGTTCCTGCTCCGCACTAAGCTCTGGGAAGCCATACGTCCATCCATCCGTAACGCGGTGCGCCGTAGACGTATCAATCACCTTGACCGAAGGATTTGTGATAAGCGCAACGCTCTCCCGCGCCGCATCGTCAGGAAGACACAAAAATACAAGATCAGCCCCGTTCATAGCGTCTGATTTTGCCTTATTGTCCTTGCGAAATTCTTCGGGCAGCGAAATTATCTCAATCACGCCGGCAGATATATACTGCTCCAACCGCTCTTTAAGCTGCAAACCGGTAGTACCTGAGCTTCCGTCAATGAAAATCTTATAAGCCATATTTATTCCTCTGATACCGGCTACCCGCCGATTGCTTTTTCTATTTGCTCTATCTGACGCATTACTTCATCCGGGGCAGGACCTCCGATAACCTTACGGCGCACTACGCATGCCTCTAAAGAAATCGCATCATAAACCCCATCGTCAAATCCGCCGAACATTTTGTATTCGTCAAGCGTGAGTTCTTCAAGCGTTTTTCCGCACTCCGTACAATAGGCAATGATTTTACCTACGATTTCATGCGCGTCACGGAACGCAACATCTTTATTCACTAAATAATCGGCGAGATCGGTTGCGTTAATAAACCCTTTGCCTGCCGCAAGCAAGGCATTTTCGCTGATAAACGCTGAAGCCGCAAGCATAGCGGTAAACGCTTTAAGGCATAGCGTAACCGTGTCGAGCGCATCAAATACCGCCTCCTTATCCTCCTGCATATCTTTATTGTACGCAAGCGGAAGTCCTTTCATCACGGTTAGCAGTGTAGTCAAATCACCGAATACGCGCCCTGTCTTGCCGCGCACAAGCTCCGCAACGTCAGGGTTCTTTTTCTGCG
>JAITQY010000122.1 GCA_031288675.1 Oscillospiraceae bacterium
GCCAACATGCTGTGTTCACAAATTATTTACGATTGCACGCAAATATTCTCTTGACAAATCAGAAATTTTGTGCTATAATACTTGCGTAATGATTAATGGCTAACGTCCCTCGTTTCCCACGTCCACTCTCGACTGCCTACTAATGACTACCGACTATCTTGTCCTTGTGGGCTTGTTCTGCAATCTTACCCTGGTCCCCGTAGGGGCGAGCATTGCTCGCCCGCCGCACTCTCGTCCCTGCCTACTCACGACTATTAACTACCGACTATCTCCCGTCCACTGCCTACTTCCGACTAATACCTCCCGCCTATCTCCTATCTCCTATCTCCTACTTGACACCTCGCTTGGATTATGTTATTATAGTACCGATAAGTTTAAGGGAGGGTTCGGATTTGCGCATTGCGGCGGTTACTGAAGACAGCATAGTGGACGGAGAGGGTATGCGCCTTGTCGTCTTCACGCAGGGCTGTCCGCGCTCTTGTCCGGACTGCCACAACCCTCAGTCTCAGCCATTTGACGGCGGTACGGAAGTCACGGTGGACGAGCTTTTCGCCAAGATTCGCGATAACCCTTTATGTGACGGTCTGACGCTCAGCGGCGGAGAGCCTTTTGCCCAAGCCGTACAGTGCGCGGAACTTGCTAAACGCGTTAAAGAAATCGGCAAAAACGTTTGGACGTACACAGGATATACTCTTGAAAACTTGCAGTGGCAGGCGGCGGTGTACAGTGTTTTTGAAGTCCCTCAGCTGCGCCCTGTCGGAAAAGCTATCGGCGAACTTCTCTCAAACACGGACGTGCTCGTTGACGGAGAATTTATTCTTGCGCAAAAGAGCTTACAGCTAAAGTGGAAAGGTTCGTCTAACCAGCGGATTTGGGAACAATACAAAATCGGAGAATGGAGGATTATCGGATGAGCGATTTGCCTAAGTATAAGCGTGTTCTGCTGAAAATCAGCGGAGAAGCGCTCGGCGGAGACAAAAAATTCGGGCTGGATTTTGAAGTCATCGGCAAAGTCTGCGCGGTTCTGAAAAAATGCGTGAAAGCCGGAGTTCAGGTCGGCGTTGTCGTCGGCGGAGGTAACTTTTGGCGGGGCGTCAAGGACGGCGGCGGCAAAATAGACCGCGCCCGCGCCGATCATATGGGAATGATGGCTACTGTCATCAATTGTCTCGGTGTTGCAGACACTTTGGAGCAAATGGGCGTCCCTACACGCGTACAGACCGCGCTGGAAATCAAAGCCGTCGCGGAGCCTTACATACGCGCTAAGGCTATCCGCCATTTTGAAAAAGGACGCGTCGTTATCTTCGGCTGCGGAACCGGCAGACCGTATTTCTCCACTGATACGGGTGCGGTACTCGTCGCGGCTGAAATAAACGCCGACGCGATTCTCCTCGCAAAAAATATTGACGGGATTTATGACAGCGACCCGGCGATTAACTCTGAAGCCAAAAAAATTGATATGATTACGTATACCGACGTGCTTTCACGCAGACTTGGAGTTATGGACAGCACGGCTACAAGTCTTTCAATGGACAATAACATTCCCTTAATTGTGTTCGGGCTTAACGATCCGGAAAATATCTACCGCGTCATTATGGGCGAAAACCTCGGCAGTACCGTTATCGCGGAATAGATTTGTTTTTTGTCACCACAGGCTGTACTATAACTATTAACCACTAAATAAATAACTACTATTATTATGTATCAAGCTCTTTACCGAAAATACAGACCGCGCACTTTCAGCGATGTTACGGGGCAGGACTCCGTAACTGATACGCTGAAGGCTCAGCTTGCTTCCGGCAAGCTCGCCCACGCCTACCTGTTTACGGGTACGCGCGGTACAGGCAAAACTACGTGCGCTAAAATACTGGCTAAAGCAGCCAACTGTGAACATCCCGTCGGCGGAGAGCCGTGCAACGAATGTCCGACCTGCAAAGGTATCGGCGCCGGCTCGGTGCTTGATGTCACGGAGATGGACGCAGCCTCTAACCGCCGCATTGAGGACGTCCGCTCGTTATTGGAGGAATCCAACTACCTGCCGGCTCAGGCAAAGAAGCGCGTCTACATTGTTGACGAGGTTCATATGCTGACGAGGGAGGCGTTCAACGCGCTTCTCAAAACGCTTGAAGAACCGCCGGAGCATTTGCTGTTCATACTCGCGACTACCGACCCTCAAAAAATTCCGGCGACGATTTTATCGCGCTGTCAGCGCTTCTCTTTCCGCCGGATTCCGCGCGAGCTTATTGCGGAGCGTTTAATAAAAATTTCCGAACAAGAAAGTATAAATCTTACGCCTGACGCGGCGGCGTTTATCGCGCGGCTTGCGGACGGCGCAATGCGCGACGCTCTGTCACTTTTGGAGCGTTGTCAGGGCGAGCCGCTTATTGACCGCGACGCGGCAATGAAGATACTCGGACACGCCGGAGGTACTGCGATTACGGAGATATACCGCCGAGCCGTCGGCGGAGACGCTGTCGGAGCGATTACCCGTCTGAATGAGCTTTACTCCGACGGTACGGATGTCGTCTTAGTATTGGAGATGCTTGGCGATTATGTGCGCGACAGTATGATTATATCGCTTGCCCCAAATGCAGGCACGGATCTGTTAAGCGGAATGTTCGACAGCGGTGAGCTTCAGCGCGGTGATTCGTCAGCATTATTAGGGACTGCGCAAAAACTCCAAGCGGCGCTGAAAGATCTTGACCGCGCGCCGAACCGCAAAACGGCGGCGGAACTTGCGCTCATATCTCTTGGAACGGAATCGGCTGTGTCCGTCCCGCTCTCTTCTGTAGGCGTGAGCTTTGTTCGCCCTCCGGTTATGTCTCCGATAAACGTTGTCGCTCCGCAGCTGACGCCGCAGCCGGCTGCACCGCCGGTCACGGATACGCATAGTCTGCACACCACAGCACCAGCCGCTCCGAAAGCCGCAGAAGCCGTATCCGCAAAACCTTCTCCGTTTACATGGGAACAGCTTATGAAAGAGCTTACCCTCGTACCCGCGCTGACACGGGAGCTTAAAAGCGGACGCGACGTTACGGCGGAGATCACTTCGGATACGGTCACGCTGTATGTCTCACATCCGTTTATAGAGGGTCAGCTTGTGCTTCCAACGACAATATCGGAGTTCAAAACCGCCGCGCAGAAACTTAGCGGTCGGGAGTATAAGATAGTGGTGCTTAACGGCAGCGCACCGAAAACTTTCAGCGCACTGCCCGTCCAAACGAATCCGCCGCCCGAAGAACCGCCAAGACAGCCAGAACAATATGAAAGCCCTCCGTTTCCGGTTGAGGACACACATGTTGCAGATACTCCGGGTTCTCTTGACGATTTAGCGGCAAGATTCGGGAATATTATCAGTTTTGAGGAGGAATAACTAATGGCAAAAAGCGCGTTCCGAGGCAGTCCGCGTCCGAGCTTCAGCGGCGGCGGACAAAACGCAATGATGAAGCAGGTGCAGAAGATGCAGGAAGATATGGCAAAGGCTCAGGAAGAGGTTGAAGCCGCTCAGTACAGCGCGGCGGCAGGCGGCGGGGTCGTCACAGCGACCGTTTCCGGCAAAAAAGAGTTGATTTCTCTCGTTATTGAGCCGGATGCGGTCGATCCGGAAGACGTTGAAATGCTTCAGGATATGATCATCGCGGCTGTAAACGAGGCTCTTCGTAAAGCAGAAACTGCAATGAGCGACTCAATGGGTAAATTCACAGGCGGACTTGGCGGATTGGGCGGTCTGTTCTAATCCGTGTACGGATATATTCGACCGTTCAAGCCGGAGCTTAAAGTTCGGGAGTGGGAAACGTATCAAGCCGTTTACTGCGGTCTGTGCGCGGAGTTAAAGCGGCGGTACGGCTTTGCGGCAAGGTTTGCAGTGAACTATGACTTTACGTTCTTCATTATGCTGCTTGCAAAAGGCGAAGCGGAGTTTGCCCGTATACGGTGTCCGGGCAGCGGACGCAAAAAAGCTCACTGTTTTGCGGGTAAAGTGACGGAAATCGCGGCTGATTTGAGTATAATTATGGGATGGAACCGGTTGCGTGATTCTTTAGAGGATGACGGGTTTTTCCGAAAGTTGTTCGTTACAAGACCCGCGGCGCTTTTAATGAGACGCCGGTATCGTATCGCGGCAAAAGTTCACGGAAAGTTTGCTAATAACGCGCTTAAACTACTTGACGAACTGCGCGATTTGGAGCATAATAGAGAGACTTCCGCGTCTAAAATGGCAAATGTATTCGCAAATGCGCTGTCGGCGGCTGGAGATTACGGCGAGACAGAGACAGAGAAGATTATATTGACCAAACTGCTGAACGCTGTCGGCCGCCTAATCTACATTCTCGACGCGGCGGACGACCTCAGCGGCGACCGCAAGAAAAACCGTTATAATCCTTTAATATACGATACGGAGTTCAATGTGAACGCATATCTTGAAAAGGCGGCGGCAGAAGCGGCGGCAGACTTTGAGCTTTTGCCGTCCGGCGAGTTCAGCGAAATTCTCGGTAATATTTTTTATCTGGGGATACCGCGCGCGATAAACAAGCAACATTAACACATACTAAGGAGCAAGAGATGAACGATCCTTACGCAATTCTCGGCGTTTCACAGAATGCAACAGACGAAGAAATCAAGCACGCATACCGCGAGCTTGTACGGAAGTATCACCCGGACAACTACCGTGATAACCCGTTAGGCGAGCTTGCCGAGCAAAAGATGAAAGAAATCAACGAGGCGTACGATAAAATACAGCGCATACGCAGCGGTGAAGAACAGCCTCCGGGCGGAGGGGGTAACGGCTATTACCAAAACCAGCAGCCGAACAACGGAAACTATTACCGTCCGCCGCAGTATAACTACAATAACGGTCCGCCGAGGCAGAATGACGCCTGTGACTGCTGTGTTAAATTATGGGCGTTAGACTGTTGCTGTGAGTGTATGGGCGGCGATTTTATCCGTTGCTGCTGAGAGCCGCATATGAACAAAACGCGTAAACTTGCGCT
Source organism: Oscillospiraceae bacterium (assembly GCA_031288675.1). Classification (GTDB taxonomy): domain Bacteria; phylum Bacillota; class Clostridia; order Oscillospirales; family Oscillospiraceae; genus JAISJH01. The sequence goes on from JAITQY010000122.1 coordinate 4,989, forward strand.
GTCCGCACTGATTGCGGCGCTTGCGGTGGTACTGTGCTGGATAGGCGCTATCGTTCCAACCGGAAGTGTTGCATTCGTCGGATTTGCCGGTCTTCTGACCGCAATCGCCGTAGTAGAATGCGGTTACGCGTGGGCATTAGGGCAGTTTGCGGTTGCCTGCGTATTGGGGCTGCTTCTTGTATCCGATAAAATGATAGTGCTGATATACGCCGCTTTGTTCGGGTGGTATCCGGTAGTAAAAAGTCTGATTGACCGAAGCAAACTGAGGGTCGCGGCGCAATGGATAATTAAGCTGCTGATTCTAAACGCGGTACTGGTGTTAGGGTATATGGCAGCGAATAAACTTTTGCTTTTAGAGGACACGCAAACACTTCCCGTGCTGTTAGTAGGCGTAATACCGGTCGAGGTTTCGTTTGTGTTCTATGACCTTGTACTGACAAAACTGATAGACCAGTATACAAGGCGTAAAGCGAAGAAAAAGTAGTCTGAAGTCAAGAGTCGTGAGTCGGCAGGGGACGAGGAATACGTAGTAATTGCAAGTTGCAAATGGCAAATTGGAAATTTGGACGAGGAAAACGGCGGGCGAGCAATGCCGAGTTAGTCATTAGTCGACAGTCGAGAGTGGACGGGGAAACAAGGATGTTAATCATTAAATATTAGTCATTAACCATTACGCAAGTATCGCTGATTTTCGCACGTGCATATTATATGACAAAGAGAAAGGAACATAAATGCCAAAGAGTATGACCGGATACGGAGGCGCGTCCGGAGCCTTTGAAAATATTCCGCTGACGGTGGAGGTAAAAAGCGTTAACTCCCGGTATTTAGAGACCTCTGTACGCTCGCCGAAGTCTTTATCTTTTGCTGAAGACGCAATAAAGCGGACAGTATAAGCCGCAGTTGCGCGCGGCAAGGCGGACGTAAGCGTCAATGTTGATTTCAGCAAAGCGCAAGACACCGCCGTCGTGGAAATTAATCACGGAGCCGTTGCGGCGTATATAGACGCGATGCAGAAGATTTCAGTTGAGTACTCCATACCGAACGACTTCGGAACTGCTGCGCTTAGCAAAATGCCCGACGCGTTTAGTGTTACAAAGCGCGAATTGGAGCAGGAAGCGCTTATCACGGCAATCTTGGAGGTTTTGAGTAACGCGCTTGAAGCGTTCAATACAGCCCGCAGCGAAGAGGGCGGTCGGCTTGCAGCAGACATCGGCGGCAAGATAACGGAGCTTGAAACGGCGGCGGAGTTCGTGAAATCACGCGCGCCGGAAAGCGTCAGAGAATATCGTGAGCGTTTGGGCGCAAAGATGCGCGACGTGCTGAAAGATACAAATATTGACCAATCGCGGATACTTACCGAAGCGGCTCTGTTTGCTGAGAAAACGGACGTGGACGAGGAGCTTACAAGGCTCGGCAGTCATATCGCACAGGCACGGGAGTATTTGAAGCTTGACAGCGGCGCGGGCAAAAAGCTTGATTTTCTTGTGCAGGAGCTTAACAGGGAGGTCAATACGATCGGATCTAAGTGTTCCGATTTGGAGATAACGCGCACGGTACTGGAAATGAAAGCGGTAATTGAGCGCATACGCGAACAGTGCCAGAATTTAGAATAAATGTAATTAGCGTGGAGGAACAATGGCAAGGATTTTTATTTTCTCCGGACCGTCCGGAGCGGGAAAGAGTACAATAATTTCAGAGCTTAAACAACGGCTTCCGAATCTGTGGTTTTCGGTCTCCTGCACAACGCGCAAACCGCGCGACGGAGAGGAAAACGGAACCGACTATCATTTTATAACTCAGGCAGAGTTTGATGAAATGATAAACGCAGATGGGTTTTTAGAATACGACCCGCATCTCGGCGCGTCTTACGGCACGCCGGCTAAGCCGTTAGAAAAAGCTCTCGCGGACGGATTTGACGCGATTTTAGACATCGAAACCACTGGGGCGGCTAATGTATTGAAAAAGATTCCTGAGGCGGTTACGGTATTTATATGGCCCGGCTCGTTTGAGCTGCTTGAGGAGAGGCTTCGCGGTCGCGAGGGCAACAAGATGAGCGAAGAGCAGATAGCGTCCCGTTTAGAGAAAGCGAGAAAAGAGCTTGACGAAATCGGTTTTTACCGTTATACTGTAATCAACAATATACTCGACCGGGCAGTCGCGGAATGTGAAGCGATAATCAGAGAGGAACGGCTTAAATAATTATCATTGAAGGTTCGGCGTATTCGCTATAAATAATTATATGAGGTGAAAAAATGTTAGACCATCCGATGTCGGAGCTTTTGACTAAAGTCGGAAGCCGTTATTTGCTTGTTAACGCAATTGCCAAGCGCGCGCGTCAGCTTTCTGACGAGGCGGAAGAAAGCCGTATGCCGCTGCGGAAGAAAGCGGTTTCTATTGCTATTGACGATATTGCAAGGGGCAAGTACAGCGTAGAAGGCAATCCGGATCTGTATTGATTCGACCTAAACGCTCAGGCTAATATGAAATGGTAGCGAAAGCCGCCGTATCCGCACTGCCTTTCCAAGCGGATAAGATATACGATTATCGGGTACCGGCGTCCTTAGAGGCGCGGGTACTTGTTGGCGTTAGAATAATGGTGCCGTTCGGGCGCAGTAATATACGCCGTGAGGCAATAGTGCTGGAGACGCGGAGCTCCAGCGATTACCTGAAGCTGAAAGCGGTAGAGGAAGTGCTTGACCCTGAACCGGTACTCGGAGAGCGCCAAATAGCGCTTGCCAAGTTTATGAAAGCGCGGTTCTACTGTACGCTTTATGAGGCGTTCAAGGCTATGCTGCCCACCGGAGTATGGTATAGGGACAAGGCAGAATACAATGAGCTCGGCGGCACGGAAAAGATTGCCAGGATTACGCGCGCTAAGGCAAAAACCCGTGATTTTGCGGTACTGAACATTGATCCCGGCGAGGCGGCAGAGTTTGCCGCTTATACTAAGTCGGAATATCATCGCGATATTATGCTGTTCCTTGCACGCTCCGGAGACGGAGCGATAGACGAAATCAGCTATTACACCGGCGCGAAGCGTCAAAGCTTTACGGCGCTCGCCAAGCGGGGATACATAACCATAGAACCGCGGGAAACGTTCCGCCGACCTAAGGTTTCAGAAATCATCGGCGAAGCAGGCGTACCCGGTGAGCTTACCGGCGAACAAGCCGCCGCATATAACGCGTTAGTACCGTTACTAAACTCCGGCAAACCGGAGGCGGCTCTGATTTACGGCGTTACAGGAAGCGGCAAAACGGCGGTTTATATTAAGCTTATAGCCGATGTGTTAGCCGCCGGTCGGGGCGCCGTAATGCTTGTACCGGAAATCGCGCTTACGCCGCAAATGACGGCAAAATTTACGCTGCAGTTCGGTGACAATATCGCCGTATTACACAGTTCCCTTAGCATAGGCGAACGTTATGATGAATGGCGGCGCATTCGCTCCGGAGCAGCTAAAATAGTGATCGGAACACGTAGCGCGGTGTTCGCCCCTGTACAAGACCCCGGAATGATCATCATTGACGAGGAGCAAGAGCAGACATATACTTCAGAAACTTCGCCGCGGTATAATATACACGATGTTGCTAAGTTTCTCCGATCGCAGAGCG
>JAITQY010000007.1 GCA_031288675.1 Oscillospiraceae bacterium
CCACCAGCGTGTAGCCGTACTTAAATGGCACGTCAACAGTCACATCGTCTCCCGACGGATACTTAAACACGCCGTCCACACTAACAGCGCCGTCGCCGAGTTTAGTCTTAACCGTCACTGTTTTGCGCACGTCCGCATACTCGAACTCAATCAGATTGCCCGTATTTTTGACTATAATTTCCTTGCTTACAACGAAGGGTTCACCAGCTCAAAGCCCGCGAAATCACCTGCGTCTCCGGTGAACTTACTGCCGACAATCGCTTTTCCGCTGTATTCGCTTAGGATATTCTTAACGCCGCCCTCCATGTAGTAACATCTGACTACTACTTCTCCGACGTCGTCCGCCTCGTACAGAAACTCTACAGTGAACGGGTTTGCTGCCGGATCTGCGTACACTGACTTTTCATGATTTTCCGCAAGCGTATACCACGGCACATCCAGCGCCGAAGCCCTATACATCTCTCCCTTGCGCGCCGCAAGCGTCAGCGTACGCGTTCCAAGCAGCGGTGAAGCTCCGCCTGCCTTGTCAACCGCCTGTATAGTAACGTCCATCAAATCTTTTGTATAGTAATATTCTACAACAGGATGATCCGGCGTTCCGCTTGTGTTATCCACATGGATTACCGACTGCGGAAGCTCGGTATAATAGTTCTGCTCCAAATTTGGAATCTGAATATCCCTCTCGGTTCCGCTTGGCACTTCAACCTGATAAACCAGGATGATATTTCCGTTTGTATCGTTTTCTTTCAGCAATACGACAACGTCAGCGGTAATTTTTGAGTACAGAAACTCAACTACGTTAGAACCCTGCGCGACGTTAGGCACGGTTTTTGTTATCACTCTGTCAACCAGCGCCCACGTATTGTCAATATAAGGCGCGTTCACGGAATACGGCTTCCCGATAGTCGCGTCAATATACGTAACCATATCAATTAACGCTCCGGTATCACTGTCTATAGCCTTTACCGTCACCGTCGTCAGCGTCGAGCGGTACGTGAACGTCAGAATCTGGCTTCCGTCCGCAGGGCTCACAACTACCGACGTTCCAACCCCGCTTCTGAGTACGCTTCCGTTAACGGGATTCGTTATTTCCCAGCCTACGACCTCATAGTTCGGTATGTTAAACGCTTGCGCGGTAAAAGACGGAGCGTCTTTTTTCTGCTCGACTTTATATCCGCCTGTCACCTGCCCGTCGTCAGAGTTCCACTTGACCTCTATTACGGAGAAGTTGATTTTTTCTTTGTATTTGATTTCAATTGACTGCGGTGTGTCTGTAAGCACAAGATTGTTCGGGATGCTGCCGGAAATGTACTCCCAAACATTGGTATTGATCGTGTCGGCAGGAATCGAAAGCCTTCCGGCAACGTTCTCGCCTATCCAGTCGCGCACCGTATGGGTATAAAGCGTAATATCCGTACCGCCGTAAGTAGTAGCGGTCACGGTTAGCGTTGCGCTGCCCTCATCCTCGTCAGGAATACCGTTGCGGTTCATATCTTTCTTATAGAGGTACAGCACGTTATAATACTTTAAGGGCGCAGCCGGAACGTCATACACAACGCTGAAGTCTCCGACTTTTACCCTGTCCGCCGGATTGGTGATATACTCCTCGCCCCCGATTTTGTAGCCAAGCGCCGAATCGTCCTTGCTTTCGTAAAGTTCAAATCCCACGGATACGTAGTTGTTAAATACCGGAGCGGTCTTTGCGTACTGCGTTCCGCCGATAAACTGCGCCGAGCCAGGAGCGCTTCCCGGAACGCCAACGGAATGGTCGTTAAAAAGTACAAACCTTTCAGCAAAATGACCTTCCTCGCTATCTGGGATGCCGTTACCGTTTACGTCCGGATCATAGTAGAAATACACATTCTGCGCCGACGGTCCGAACGTCATTCCGCTTACGGTCTCCGATCCCGCGCCTTGCGGCTGATACAGCGCCGGGTCGGACGGCGCACCTCCGCGGAACGCCAGATAACCGGGTTTAGTCCAGCCGTTTGTATCCCCGGGATACGCGGTACCCACCGCGTTGATGTCCTCAAGAGCGTCGCCCTGACGTCCGATGAGTACCAAACATTGCGCAGAAGCGACTTTACTCCGCCGGCGGTGCTGTACCAGCGAACTGTAACCATACCCTCTTCATCGTCAGCGATTCCGTTGTTATTCATGTCCTCTTTATACATAAACTTAACGAACTTGGACGAAGTAATAGGCGCGGCGAATTTAGCCGCCTGTCCCGCCGGAACCTTATATTTTTGTTCGGCAGAATCCCACGGGTATGCGACATACGACCCGCCCTCGGCAAGATGCCCGACCGCAACGTAGTTAGTAATCTGCGGCGCGCCGCCGGTAGCCGCGTAAATCACCTCTGCGTCATATGCGCCCCAAACCGCGTCAAATGAGCGCTCGTTCTCAAGCTCGCCGTTCGAGTTCTGTATCGGCACGTCCGGTACTAAACCTCCGCCGTACACCCAGTACGTCTCTTTAACGTTAACCAGTCCGCCTTCGTACACAATCCAGATATGCTCTCCGTTTTGTGTGATTACCGGGTCAAATTCATTCGGGAACTGGCACGATACCATTACGCCGCTGATATTTGCCGGCATAACATTGCTTGTCCCTGTCCTGATAAATCCTATAGGATCCTCGCCATTGACGGCTTTCTTCGGAATATACGGCTCGCGCCCGAGAACGTGGCTTATGCCCTTAGGCGCAAACCCGGTTAGATCCTCTGAATAAGTCACCGGTCCGGACTCCCCGACCTTGAACACGGTGATCGGAGTAAGAGCGCCCGACGCGTCCTTCACAGCATAGTGTAATGTCACGTCCAGCCAGTAAGCCGGGTCTTTCTCGAACTCGAACGTAATCTTCGGTGTTTTTGTTGATGTATTGCCGACCTTCCCCGCGCCGTTGATATAAATTTCCATCGCCGGGTTCGTGCGGTGCTTTGTTGTCGCAAGCGTACCCAAATTAGCGCCCGTCACCGCGCGCCCGACGTCCGGATCGTCATCTCCGGTTTCCGAAATGTCGCTCTTCAGCTTCCACAATAAGTTTCCGTCACTGTCTTTCGGAATAAAATCCTTGACCGTATCCGTGTCCGGCTTAAGCAGGTCGAAGCCGAGCGGCGGAACGCCCGTATACCACGTTCCGTTCGCGTTCTTCGGAAGCCCGTAGCCGCCGGGAAGAGGCTGATCGGTGAAAATGTGCAGCGTCCTGCCGTCGGAAGCGACAGCCGTTCCCGATATCCAAGCCTGCGTCTGATCATAAAAATTCTCGAAGTTGTAAATCATACGCTGCGAACCGGTGGAGTTCTTGATTTGAACCCACAGCACGCAGTTCGACGTAATGACGTTCGACGCCGTCCATGTTCCGCTGCCCGCGTTAGTAAGCGTGCCGCGCGACGATGCGTGCGCGTTATATGCGTTTTGGAACAGCGTCTCCGTAATTCCGGGATGCGCGTAATAAGGGTTTCCCTCACCGAACTGCGACACCAACAGCCGTCCGGTGCTGTCCGTCCACGGATTGCCGTCCTTGTCGAGCAGTAAATACGGTTCTTCTATTTTATAGAAGGTCTTATCATAATAGGTTGTCTTGTCGGCGTCTCCCTGCTGCAGGATAACATACTGCACCGATGTGGGATTGTTATTAACTTTAATCGTGATGCTTCCGGCTATAGGTTTTGCGTAGTTGTGCTCACGGTTCGTCGGGCTGGATGAAATGTCAGTGAAGTGCGGACTTCCGTCCCCGACGAAATGCACCCACGGCTCGTTGCTGTACTGCGTGCCGTCTGTAGAACCGCGGTAATTGTTGTCGTCGCTTATTACGTATAGATTTCCGTGCGCGCCGAACCATGCCAGACTGCGCGCGCCTTCGGATATTTGCAGAGCCTTACCTTTGGCTTTCGAGGGCATTGTTATCTTGTAGGCGTGCATGGCGCCGCTGACACTCGACCTGCGATAGCCGTTCCAGTTATCAGCGGCGTGGTGAGTATTAGTATCGTACCCCGAACAATATATATAGCCGTTTTTATCCAAAACTGACAGTGAGTGCCAATAGGCGCTGGCATCCACTGCCGTACCTTGCGTAAACAGCTTGACAAGCGGCGGCGTAGAACGTGCGTCCTCGTCGTTCATTCCGAGCTGATTATAGTACCAGCCGCCCGCTCCCCATGTATAGACGTATCCCTTGTCCGTAAGAACCATATAGAACGAGTCGCCGCACTCAATGCGCTTTACGTTCCCGTTCCAGTTAAATTTTACCTTATACGGATAATATGAGCCGCCCCGAGCAGAATCCCCGTTATTGCCCCATGTCCAGACCTGACCCTGATCGTCCAGCGCAATTCCCACATTGCCGTTGTTATCGTTATAGTCCGAAGCCTCAACTCTGATGAACTTCACGTTGGCAAGTCCGTTCGCTACACGGTTATTACCCAAAGCGCTTGACGAATCCTTCAGCTTTTTCGGCGTCGATACTGCGGACGAATTTTGTCCGTCGCCCATTCCGTAATAATAAGCGCTGTTTAGACCGCCCCACGCCCAAATTGCGCCGTTTTCGTCAACGGAGAAGCCGCCGTGATATGAGGCGGCTACGCTCACCATCGCGGGCGTTCCGGCAGGAAACACCACCTTGCCGGGCTGTCTTTCGGTGCCGCCGCTCCGTCCGAGATACCCCATGGCGGTTCCCCAAGTCCACACGACGCCGTCCGTGTCAAGAGCGAGACCGATCTGATCGGAGGCGTTAACATCCTTGATGCGCTTCATGCCGCTGGCGGTTATCTGCGCCGCCCTGTTGTACGGCTTGCTGGATGTATTGTCACGCCCGAGCCGTGCGTCGTCGTATCCGCCCCAGCTCCAGAGCTTACCCTCATCGTCTATGACGAATGTTTGGTATGAGCCGGACGAAACCTTGACGACGTTCCGGTCGGTCATCTGCAGCATATCCATCTGCGCGCCCGCTTCCGGTATTAACATTTCTCCGATTTGCCCGAGCGGTCCCGCCGGTATAAATCCGAGCATAATTAGTACTGTTAGCAGCGCGGCTGATATTATTACGTGTAGTGCGTTTCATTGTGTAGCTCCATTTCCTTACTCTTATTTTTGTGTACAAACTTAAACTGAAAAGTATCAGCGTTCTTAATTTATAAATTGCGTTTTTTTCATTTGTAACTCCTTACTCCTTAACATTGTGTATTTCTCTCTAATAAACACATTTAACTGGATTATTTTAGTCCGTATTATGTATATAATGGTACTACTGTTATTTACTTGCACTAAGTATATCACTCATACAATAATTTGTCAATATATAAAATACAAAAAAAATTAGCGGAGTTTAATCAAAAGATTAAAAAACATTTAATCATTTCTAAAAAACTATTATTTATCTTAAAAATAAATCTAAAAAAACACTTGACAAGGCAGGAAAGATGTGCTACGATTATTTCGCATATAATACATACTATTATCATATGTTATATATGATTTATGTTGCAAGCAGAGTTCCATACATCATCGGGATTGGAGTTATTTCATATGGATAAGATTTCCAAATATGATCTCACATCGGGGGATATACTGCGCAAGTTGATTCCATTGTCGCTGCCCGCTATCGCGGGTGAGTTGGTACAGATGGCATACAACTTTGCCGATATGGTATGGCTTGGACGGCTGTCAAGCGGAGCGGTAGCGGCGGCGGGATCAGTTGGACCATTTATGTGGCTGTCGCTGACGCTGATAGTGTTCGGGCAGCAGGGCGCGCAAATCGGAGTTTCTCAGAACCTCGGGCGGCGTGACAGTGAAGCCGCGCGCGGTTTTCTAAACTCTGCGTTAGTTACCGCGCTTGCGCTCGGCATACTGTGCGGGACGGTGTTTTTCCTGTTCCGGAATCAATTTATCGGTTTCTATCGTATCGCCGACCAAGTTGTAGAGCAGGACGCCGTTTCCTATCTTGCCGTGGTTGCGCTGGCAATGCCGTTTACATATCTGAACTCTACGTTGACGGCGGCATTTAATGCCAGCGGAAACTCGGTAAAGCCGTTCGTGATAAACCTTATCTGTCTTGCACTTAACGCGGCGTTGGATCCGCTGCTTATATTCGCGGCGGGACTTGGGGTAACAGGCGCGGCAATCGCAACGGCGTCGTGCCAGGCAATGTCGTGCACCCTTATGCTTTTGGCAATGAAACTGTACAAACACGAGCAGCTACAGGCGCTAAAGCTACTGCGTCTTCCAAAAAAGGAACACTTGAAGCAAATGGGAAAGTGGGGGGCGCCCGGTTCGTTTGAGACATTTTGTTTTACATTTTTCATTATAATCGTGTCAAAAATTGTTTCATCATTTGGTTCTGAAGCAATGGCGGTGCAGCGTATTGGCAACCAGATAGACCAATTTTCGTATATGGTAGCCGGCGGATTCGGGTCGGCGCGGTACTCGGCGTTTATCGGGCAGAACTACGGCGCGGGGCGGTTTGACCGAATTCGGCGCGGATTGTTTTTGTCTACCGTGATAATGGGGTGTTGGGGGACAGGCGCAACGTTTAACCTTCTGTTTTTTAACAAGGTCTTTTTCAGGTGGTTTATACCAAATGAGCCGAACGTGATCGAGATGGGCGTGAGTTACCTAAAAATCTTTGCGCTGTGTCAGTTAGTTGCAAGCCTTGAGGGTGTAGGCGGGAGCGTATTCCGCGGACACGGCAAGACGATCATCCCGTCAGTAATCAGCGTAAGTACAAACGTACTGCGCGTAATACTCGCTTGGTTCTTGTCACGCGGCGCACTAATGCAGAACGGTATATGGTGGGCATTAGTCATCACCGCATTCTTACGCGGCGCGGCAACGTATTTTTTCAGTTTGCCCGTAGTTATTTCGCGCTGGAAAAATACTGCACCCAAATTAACCGCAAAATAAATTTCCAAAGGAATCAATTTGCACGGCAAGCTGTATGGGGGTTGATTGCCGACGCTGTGGCTATAAGTCTATTAAATTTTCAAGGTACAGTAAGTAGGGATTAGGGCGATTGTAGTTAGAGAATGTGGGATAGGCGCTTGAGGATCAGCGTCAATGACGAGAGCTTTCAAACGTCTTGCAGAGGCAGTTTTTAACCCGCCTGTTCACGCTGTCTTCTGTTACACGTGCATCGTAGCACGGCTTAAAAGATTTATCAAGTGTTTTTTACGTGAAATTAATTTTTTGTAAATGTATTCCCTGAAAATTTTTCTGTGATAAATCTAAAAAAACACTTGACAAGGCAGGAAAGATGTGCTACGATTATTTCACATATAATACATACTATTATTATATGTAATATATGATTTATGCTTTTGCTACTATATTAACAGGGGAGGACTGAGAAATATGCTCAATATTAAGGGCATCAGAAAATCATTCGGCAAGACGCCGGTTCTGCGCGGGCTGGATTTGAATGTCGGCAAAGGGGACGTCGCCGCTATATTAGGACCGTCAGGTTCCGGCAAAACTACTCTGCTGCGATGTATTAACTTCCTTGAACGCGCCGATGAAGGCAGAATGACTATCGGGGACGCGTCCTCAGACTTCAAAACCGTTACCAAGAAAGAGATTTACAATTTGCGCCGCAAAACCGCGATGGTATTTCAGAACTACTGCCTTTTCAACAACAAGACCGTACTTGAAAACGTGACTGAGGGACTAATCACCGTACATAAGAAATCTAAACGCGAGGCGGAAGATATAGCCGCCGCAATGCTGCAAAAGGTCGGGCTGGAAGATAAGCTGAACGCGTATCCGTCGTTCCTGTCCGGAGGTCAGCAGCAACGGGTTGGAATCGCGCGGGCTATGGCGCAGTGTCCGGACGTTATCCTGCTTGACGAGCCGACCAGCGCGCTCGACCCGGAACTTATAGGCGAAACGCTAAGCGTAATACGGCAGGTCGCCAAGTCGGGAATCACAATGATAATCGTGACGCACGAAATGCAGTTCGCCGCCGAAATCGCGAACAAAATCGTGTTTATGGACGGCGGAAACATAATAGAACAGGGCGCGTCTCGCGATTTCTTCCTCTCACCGAAAGAAGAGCGTACAATACAGTTTTTGTCGCGGTTTAATCTCGGCAACTACTACAGCATTTAATTGGTTAACAAAATTTATAATCTTAAAGGAGAAATGCAAAATGAAAAAGTTACTCGCGGTCATATTGACCTTCACACTGGCTGTTATACCTGTATTTTCGTTGTCGGGTTGTTCCAAGCCGGAGGATACCGCACCGGTAAGCGGCGGAGCGGAAATCCGTAAAATCAGCGTCGTCGGCTACACCGCAAACAAACCGTTTGTGTATCTGGACGAGGACGGCACGTTAACGGGTTATGAACCGGCGGTGCTGCGCGCGATAGACGAGCTGCTTCCGCAGTATGAGTTCAGCTACGAGGGTATGGACTTCGCCGCGATGCCCGTCGCGCTTGAGAGCGGCGCGGCTCAGATAGCCGTTTGTATGCTTGTCAAGAGCGAGGAACGCTTAAAACGCTTCATTTTCCCGAATAATCCGTCCACGCTGTCGCCTATGAACTTTATTATCAAAGAGGGTCGCACGGATATTCAAACATTCGATGACATAGGCGGCAAGAGAGTGATTACAACCAACTCCGGCTATGAATACACGCATATGGTCAAATGGAACGAGAACCATCCCGGCAATGAGATAATCTTCGATTTTTATAACGAAACCAACTCGGACGACACATACCCGAAGATACTTGCCGACAAGGCGGACGCGATTCTCACTTACCCGGCAGGGTTTGAATACAACGTGACCGAAAAGGGCTATACCGGGCTTGCTCTGTCGCCGGTAGTTTTCGTCGAGGATACGTACTATATGATCGCGCAGAGTGAAACTCAGCTTCGTGACGATATAGACGGCGCGTTGGAACAGCTGCTTGCGGACGGTACTCTCAGACAGTTGTCAGAGGAGTGGCTCGGCGAGGATGTATTTGCGGTCTACGGCGGTATATTCGCGTCGCAGGGCGAATGGCAGGAAGCGAAGAAGTAAAAGTAATGGCAACAAAATTATTCAAACCTGAAATAATACCGGAGCTTATTTGGAAGATAATACAGGCGTTTCCGCTGACACTGACGCTTGCGGTCGGTTCGCTGATACTCGGCTTGATAATGGCGCTCGGAATTGCCGTATTGTGCTTACGCGCGCCGAAAGTGCCGCGCAGTATAGCCAACGGGTATATACACTTTATACGCGGCATACCCACGCTGATACTGATATACCTGCTGTACTTAGGCTTCCCCCAGCTTATGAAAGGGCTTGGAGTAGATATGAGCGGCGTAGATAAGCGCGTATATCTTGTGGTAATCTTCGCTCTTGCGGTTTCGGCTAACTTTGCGGAACTTATGCGAAGTTCGTATCTGTCGGTAGACAATGGTCAGCAGGAGGCAGCGCTTGCGGCAGGGATGACGGCGCGGCAGGGGTTTCAGCGAATCGTACTTCCGCAGGCGTTTGCGGTAGCTCTGCCGTCGCTGGGTAACTATATAATTATGCTGTTCAAACTAACGTCGCTGGGATTTGTGGTCGGGGTAGTCGATTTGATGGGCAAGACAAGAATTCTTATCAACCTGACATACGGTTCGCGCAGGCTGGAAACTTATCTTGCGCTCGCGGTAATCTACTGGGCGCTGTGCTTCGTGCTGGAGCGGCTTAACAAGCTGCTTATAAAGCGGTACACCCGCGGGCGCAAGGACTTGGCGGAAAGGGGCGCGGTACAATGAAATTCAACCTGGATTATATTCAGCGCGCTTTCCCCCGGATACTGACATATCTGCCGGTAACGCTTGCCATAGCGTTCAGCGCAGAGCTTCTTGCGCTGTTGGTCGGATTTGGCATTGCTGTACTAAAGCGCAGGAAGATACCGGTAGTAAACCAAATTATAGCGGTGTTCGCATCGTACTGCCGTGCCGTACCAACGCTTGTACAGCTGTTCGTAGCAATATTCCTATTCCCGAAAATAGTAACGCTGATTTACCCGACCGATGAGTTCGGCACGCTGATTCCGGGCGTGGTATATGCAGTGATAACGCTTGGGATGAATCACGGTTCTTTTATCTCGGAGATATTCGGCGCGGCGTTCGGCGCGATAGACAACGGTCAGACAGAAGCGGCATATTCAATCGGAATGACCAAACTGCAAACGCTGAAACGAATCGTACTTCCTCAGGCGCTTGTAGTTGCGCTGCCTAATCTGACGTCGCTGTTTTTGGGTCTGGTTCAGGAAACGTCTCTTGTGTCTATAGTCGGCGTCAGAGAGATAACGTCAGTAGGAATTAACCTTGCGGATTTGGGCTACGACTTTTTAGAGACGTACTTAATACTGACGCTGATATATGAGGCATGCAGCTTTGTGTTCGGTCGGCTGTTCCGGTACTTGGAGCGTCGGGCGGGTGTATTCAAGTACAGTGCAAACGCTAGCGGCAGACGATTATACCGGATTCCGGTCAAGGAGGACGTTTTACAATGAGTACGGTTAAAATAGCGGCGGCAACAAGTGACAGTAAATATATCGACCTGCACTTCGGTCAGGCGGAGACTCTTACGGTATACACGCTCAGCGATACCGGAGAGGTGCTCGCTACGGAACAGCGTCCCGGACTTGGATCCTGCGTGTGCCGCGATGACAGCGGTCACGACGAGGAAGCGATGCGAATAGTATTGGAAAGCCTTTGTGACTGCAAATATTTGCTTGTAAAGCGCATAGGTCAGCATATGGTTAGGGAGCTTGCCGCGAACGGAATAGTTTCGTTTGAACTGTTCGGCGATATTCATCCGGCATTAGAGAAGATAATCCAATATGAGCATAAGCAACAGGAGCGTATAGCTGCGCGGCAATCCGCCGCGCAATGACATCAAAAAGGAGGGTAACATGAAAATCAACATTAATTCATCGGCAGTACCGACAAGGGAAAACAGGCTTGGTTCAGTCACGGGTTACGTAGGCGATTTGCAAGACCTTATAGAACAGTCCGGATGCGGCTCGCTTAAAAACAGCGAACGGTGTTTCTCTCAATCCAGCACATGCCTGTCAGGATGCGCCGTGGGGTTGTTAAGCTCCATACGCGATATTGCGGTGGTCTGGCACGCTCCGGCGGGCTGCCACAGTTTTACGAACGTACTTGGCGACCAGCTTGCGCGTAACATAAGCGCAACGTTTGACACTAAGGTGGTTGGCACGGATTTATCAGAGAGCGATACGGTATTCGGCGCGCTTGACAGCGCGAGGGACTTAGTTTATAAAGCATATAAGCAGTACCATCCTAAAGCAATTTTTATAGCCAGCTCCTGCGTAACGGGGGTTATCGGCGAGGATATAGACAGCATAGTTGAAGAATTAAGCGATGAGCTTGGGATTCCGGTGGCGTCGGTTCACTGCGAGGGATTTAAGTCACGTATTTGGGCGTCCGGCTTTGATATTGCCGACCACGCGGTGCTTCAACATCTTGTAAAACCTCCTAAAGAGAAGCGGCGCGTAGTAAATTTCAAAAACTTTTTTGAGAGCGAGCGCGAACAAATAACGGAACTATTCGCGCGTCTTGACGTAACGCCGCAGTTTTTATACAGTAACAGCACGGTCGAGGAACTCTCGCACCTGTCAGAGTCACTCTGTACGGTGTGTATATGCGGAACACTGGGAACATATCTCGGCAACGGCTTGGAGGAGCTTTACGGAGTTCCGTATGTGCGTACAATCAATCCTATGGGCATGGCGGGATTTGACGCTTGGCTGAGAGAAATCGGCAAGTACGTTGACCGCGAGGATGAAGTCGAAAAAATTATTGCGGAGGAGCGTGAGAAGTATCTGCCGGACATTATGAAAGTCAGGGAAGAGATTGCGGGTCACACTGCGGTAATCGGTAT
>JAITQY010000014.1 GCA_031288675.1 Oscillospiraceae bacterium
AACACGTCAAATCCGCGCGCGAAGCACTCCGTCAGCGACCACGACGCGGTCACTATCCCGAAGCACAGCGCAACCTCGCCGAATGTCCAGTCGTCAAGTCTGCCGAACCGCGCAAACAGCAGCGCGATACTTGCGAACATAAACGCCGTATTTCCAAGCTGACCTATCGTCACAAGCAGCAGGTTAAGCCGGTACTGAAACATCGTTTTAAGCACCATACGGATGTACTTGAAATACAGCATCATCAGCCTCCTTGTATTACGATACGGCGCGTTACCCACCGGAACGCCAGATAACCCAGCGCGGTTAAGCCTAACACCCACAAGGCTTGCAGCCCTATTTGGAACAGCGCGTCTGTGCCGGATATATGCCCGCTGTAAAGCCGTAACGGCAGGTCGGATATATAGCGGTATGGCAAAAAGTTAAGTATGTGCTGCAACCATTCGGGCATCAGCGGAATCGGAATAGCCTGCCCCGCAAGGAACTCTGCCGCTATACCTATAATTATCCTTGCGCCTAACGGCGTCATTGTGATAAACGTCAATATGTAAACAAACATCGAAACCGCAATAGCCAAAAACAACGACAGGCACATCGACAGCAGAAACGCGCTGAGCGCGCCTGCGCTCACGGGCAGATCCATTCGGTATGGCTCCGGCAGCAAAAACGCGGCGACAAGAATCGGCGCGAACCTCAGTACAAACCGGGAAAGCCGTGCCGCCGTCAGCCTTACAAACCAAAACGAGTACATATCGTACGGTCGGCATAGCTCATACGCTACCTGTCCGTCCGTAATTCCGCTGATAAGATCATTGTCAATAAAAAACAGATTAGTAATGGTCAGGAAAGACTGTTGCAGCCATATGTAAGCAACAAGCTGTTTCCATTCGATTGGCGGCTCCGCTCCGCCGCTACGGTAGAACGCGCGATATATCATAATCAGCATAAAGCCCCAGAAAAACTGTGTCGCAATACCCGCCCACGCCGCCGCGTGGTACTGTATACCGGCTATGAACTTCATTCGGAACATCGCCAAATATGACTTCATATCGCTCCTTTCAGCTCCGCTCTGACCTCAATACATCCTGTGCCGGCGTATTATTCGTCTGCTGCCGGCGTTTTCGTTATGGTTTTCAATTTGCCGTTGTCAGCTTATGACTTAACCTGCTAAACCACTATTTCGTACTGTCTGTACAGTTCGGCGACAACCTCCTCCGTACTCATCTCTTTGCCGAATTCATGTTTGATTTCAGCGAACGACCCGTCGCGCAGTATCCGTCCCTTGCCAATCAGGATTACCCGGTCGGTCAGCGCCTCAATGTCGTTCATATCGTGCGTGGTCAGTATCACCGTAAGCTTAGTTTCCGCGTTGACGTCGCGGATAAATTGCCGTACGGCGAGTTTGCTTGGCGCGTCAAGCCCGATAGTCGGCTCATCTAAAAACAGAACTTTCGGGCTGTGTAGCAATGACGCGGCTATCTCCGCGCGCATACGCTGACCGAGCGATAATTGTCTAAGCGGAGTATTTATAAATTCCCGAAGTCCGATCGTTTCTGTCAGCAGCTCAAGGTTGCGTCTGTACTCAACGTCGGGAACGCGGTATATATCGCGCAGCAGGTCGAAGCTGTCCGCAACCGGTACGTCCCACCATAATTGCGTCCGTTGCCCGAACACCACGCCGATGTTACGCACATACTCCCGGCGTTGTTTCCACGGCGTAAATCCCATCACGCTGCAATATCCGCCGTCCGGCACCAGTATTCCGCTCATTACCTTGATGCTTGTACTTTTGCCCGCGCCGTTCGGACCTATGTAGCCGATTATCTCGCCTTTGCCGGCGTGAAAACTCACGTTATCAAGCGCCTGCACATATTTATATTCCCGGCGGAACAGTGATTTAAGCGCGGCAGTTGTTCCCTTGCCGCGCTTCGCTGTTTTGAAAGTTTTGTTAATATTTGTTAAGGTGATCATGGGACAAACAATATAGCACAGCTGTTACCATTTGTCAAGAAAAATTTTTGCTGCTGCACAATTAATTTTTCGCAGACGTTCATAAATAATTTACAATTAAACATAAATTATCTCTTGACAAATCAGAAACTCTGTGCTATAATACTTGAGTAGTGAGTAGTGAGTAGTGAGTAGTGAGTAGTGAGTAGTGAGTAGTGAGTAGTGAGTAGTGAGTAGTGAGTAGTGAGTAGTGAGTAACGCCTCTCGCTTCCATCGTCCTCATTTTCAATTTGCCGCTTGCAATTTGCAATTTTTACGCGTTTCCCCGTCCACTGTCTACTCACGACTGTTGACTAATGGCTATCTCCCGTTTCCGTAGGGGCGAGCACCGCTCGCCCGCCGTTTCCCCCGTCCCCACGCAGGGCGCGTCTCCCGTCCTAATTTCCAATTTGCAATTCTGCCGTTTCCCTCGTCCACTCTCGACTGTCGACTAATCCCTACCGCCTATCTCGTCTCCTACCTCCTAATGCCTAACACCTATCTACTGAATTGCCAGCTGAATCGCCTTTTCGAGTCGTTTCTTGAACAGCTCACAGCCGAATTTGTATATGCCGCCCGGGTCTCCGGAGTCGTGGTATGCGTTTGCGGAGCACCCGCCCGCGCACCATAGCCGCGCCCAGCAATCGCCGCACTCCGGTTTAGTGAACACGTTGTGGGAGGCAAACTGCCGCACGATTTCCGGATGCGTCACGCCCTCAAAGACATTGCCGATGATGAATTTATTGTCGCCTATGAACTGGTGACACGGGTACAGACTGCCGTCAGGCGTGACCGCCATATACTCGCTTCCGGAGCCGCAGCCGGATAACCGCTTATTCAAGCACGGCCCATTCTCCAAGTCGAGGTTAAAGTGGTAAAAGCTGAACTTGCGTTCCTGTATGACGTCCGCAAGCCGGTCATATTCTTTGAGGATTACAGGCAAATCGGATTCTTTTAAGGCATAAGGCTCACTTGCATCGCAAACGACAGGCTCGATGGAAAGATTTGATAATCCAAGATCGTTAAGCGCGATTAAGTCGTTTACAAAATCGAGATTTTCGTGGGTATAAGTAGCGCGAATGTAGTACTCTCCGACACGTTTTTTCGCAAAATTTCGGATTTTTTCAGCCGTATTTGAATAACTGCCTGCATTATTTGGAAGCTTACGGAAACGGTTATGAGTTTCCTCGCGTCCGTCAAGGCTGAGTACTACGGTCTGAAATTCACGGTTAGCGAAGTCAAGAACCTCGTCAGTCAGTTCCAACCCGTTTGTTGTTAGCGTAAAGCGAAAACACTTGCCGGCAGATTGCTCTATGCTTCGCGCGTACTTTACAAGCTGCTTGACAACATCCCAGCTGAGAAGCGGCTCTCCGCCGAAGAAGTCAACTTCAAGGTTATGCCGTGAGCCGGAGTTCGCAATCAGGAAGTCTAACGCCGCTTTACCGGTGTCAAAGCTCATAAGTTCTCCCTCGCCGTTGGCTTTTGCAGCGAAGCAGTAACTGCACCGCATATTACAGGCGTGGGAGACATTAAGGCACAGCGCCTTGACGACGAAGCTGTCAGGGTCAAAACGGGACTGCACCCCGTCCGGTTCGATAGTCGGCGCGCTGTAAAGCTGTCCGGACTGAATCAGCGAGCCGATCTCGGTAAGCGCCTCAGTTAAATCGGTTTCGGTAACACTCGGGTGAGCCTCAGCGACCAACGCTAAAGCGCGCTCCGCATCTGTGCCTTCACGGAACGCGATTATGTCGTATGTCAGGTCGTCGCAGATGTGTATCGAGCCGGAGTTGCCGTCAACGACGACATTATTTCCTCCGGCTTTGAAGCAATGGGTCACTTGCCGGCTGCGGTGCGCTCTTTATTCTCGCAGGACTGGTTAGCAACGCCGTTTGAGGTCTTGCAGGCGCTCTGGCAGGAGGTACGGCACTCGCCGCATCCGCCTTCGGCAACGCACATCGGACGTGTTTTAAGAGTTTTGA
>JAITQY010000105.1 GCA_031288675.1 Oscillospiraceae bacterium
GGCACGGCGGATGGTGCGCAGTTTTAAGCCTGACGCGGCAATCGGCACGGGCGGATATGTATGCTATCCGGCGCTTAAAGCGGCGGCGGGTTTAGGCGTGCCGGTTATTATTCACGAGAGTAATGTTCTGCCCGGACTGGCGACAAAGATGTTGGAAAAGTCCGCAGCGGAGATATTGCTTGGCTTTGAGGACTCTATAAAGTACCTGCGCTGTCCGGAGAAAGCCGCAGTGACAGGAACGCCGGTACGCGCGGAGTTTCGCGCCGCCGCGCGCCGTCACAGCAGAGGGGTCAAAACGGTGCTGTCATTTTGGGGTTCGCTTGGCGCAAAGTATCTTAATGAGCGCGTACCGGAACTAATTGAGCTTAATGAGCGCTCCCAAGCGTTCCGTTATGTACACGCGACAGGTAAGAACTCCGCGCTATCGGAACAGAACTCCGACTATACTGAAGTGAAACAGTATATATACGATATGCCGCGCGCTATGGGCGAAGCTGATTTGGTAATTTGCCGTTCCGGTGCAAGTACGCTTAATGAGCTTGCCGCCTCCGGAAAACCGTCGATTCTGATACCGTCGCCGTTTGTGACCGGAAACCACCAGTACCATAACGCGAAAACCTTTTCGGACACCGGCGCGGCGGTTCTGATAGAGGAAAAGGACGCATCGGCGGAACGGCTGTTTGATACAGTGAAGGAATTGCTATGCGACCCCGCACGGCTCGCCGCGATGTCCGCCGCCGCAAAGTCGCTTGATAATCCCGGCGCGTCCGGCAAAATAGCCGAACGTATAATCGGGGTGATTAGCCTTTCCTGAAAAAGTCGCTTTGATAAACTCCGCTGCAAGCTGAGCAGCAGAACGCGCCAAAATGAGAGCATCGCCTTGATGATGTTCATGGCGAGGAATGCAATATTTATGTAACTTTCGGATGTACTCTGCAGTTTTGCCATGACGCGTCCGAGCCGGCAACGAACTTTGCCGATTCCAAACTTGCCTTCGACGGTATTTCGGACTCCGCTGTCGGCGTAAGCCTGCGTTTTGTCGAAACTCTTGTCCTGCTTCGGTCTGCCAAGTCTCGGTCCGCTGATTCGGGTGTGCAACTCAGCGTAACCTTTGGCTCGCCGCGCAAGAAAAAGATTTGAGCAAAAATCCTGCCTTTATCCTGTGATGCCGCTTTTACTCTGACCACAGGAACAGTCGGGTCAAAAGGATAGTCCAGATATGAACCGTTCTTTTTCAGACAGTATTGAATGATTTGTTCGTGGGTCATGTTCTTCCATCCTTTCGGGTGTTTTTAACAGTTCGCTTCATATTCCTTCTTAATCAACATCAGTAAATCTCGCCAATCCTCAATACACAAATCGGAAAAATAGAAACAACAGCCGATACACTTTTTATAATTTTTTCCGGCAAACGCAAATTCCGCGCCGCCCGAACAACGATTGTTACACATTTTACAATCATATGCGCCAGTAATAATACTCTTAATCTTTTAACTGCATTTTTCTAAGCAGTCGCTATACTTTTCGATATTCCACAAACAGGCTTTTACCCGCCACCATTCATTAGTACACTCCACCGTAAACAATGCTCTCTGCGGCTTTTTCTTTTAAAACACACACCGCCAATATTTGTTCGCGGTAGCATACCTTGTCTGTGCTTTGCAGTTCAGTTCAAGTCCAAAACTGATAAATTCAAGAGCTTACTTTTGTTTTTCATCGGGTAAAATCTGAACCATTTCAATAGGCGTTTTTACGTTTTAACAATTTCAAATGTAAAAGAGCAGGGTTTCTCACCATATGTGTTTAACGGAGATGAAACGATTTCTTTTAGCCGTAGTTTTACGCTGAGAGCGTTTTGATAGTGGTATAAGAAATGCCCCGCGCAACAACCACAATATGTAGGCGAAACCGAAAACGGCTGTTTGAGTTTTGTTATCGCTCCGCATGAGCAAGTAGTTTTTCCCGTATGAACGCCGTTCTGATATCCGGACATCGTGATAGTAAAAGAACCATCATCATTCAAAACAGGCGACATCATATATTGAATGCCCGATATGAGTTTGAGTTTTTCAGCAAGCGATTTGTCCTTGTGTTCTTTGGCAAAAGCCTTGCAATCCTTATCTCGTTGCCCACCCTTGCAACAGCCTTCTTTTTCCATAATGGAAAGGCATTGTTCTTTCGTGAGCAGCTCGTCCATACGGTGTATCATCGCAATACGCGATTCCGGGCGATTTCCATTTTGAAACTTAAAATCATTAAAATCAAATTGAGCTAAAATTTCGGCTGATACGCCTTGTTGCTCCATGTTTTTTTGGATTCTATCCATGTTGGCCATTAGGCTTCACCTCTTTCTGGGCCAACGGCACATAAAATGTAACCCGCTTGCTCGGCTTACCAACCCGTTCTTTGAGTAATTAACAAATAAACGCTTACAGTTAACAACGCAAACGCGAACCGCCGTTATATTCTTCCTGAGGTTTGCCAAATTATCGCTTCTACGCGTTCCAGCGCGGCGCGCTCTATGCGTTTCGGCTGAGAGGTGAAAAGCTCCGTTACTGGTTCGCCTTTCTTTATATTCCATAGTCCCGCAACTTTGCCGTTTACGGCAATAGCAGGCAGACAAATACCGGACGACAAAATGGTCTTCTTCTTGTGCTCCGGCGGCAAAACAGCGCCTCGCTCTGTGTACGAGACAATAAGAGGGTCAAAGCCGGACAACAGTGTTAGTTCGGGAATATCGCCTATATCGGAATTTCCGTCAACGTAATAATAAGTATTTCTGTCAAACTCAAAACGGCTGTACTCGTCAAGATTGAGAGCTTTCAGCTTCTTCTTATCCTCGCGAATAAATCCTAAGAACCACGCCGCATCATCAATTGTCGCGGGTCCGTATGCCGCGAAGTAACGGCGAAGAACAGCCGGAAGCACCTCGTCAGCGGTTTGGGTAGGCTCGGTGTCAATAAGGTCAAAATCGCGGCTCATCATATTGCGGAACGCTACCTTGCCTTGCTGAGCCAGTCCCCCGAATATACCGCCCCACGGAGAAAAAATTCTCTCAATAACCTCACTGCTATAGCTCTCCGCGAAGATATTGCGCATTTCGGCACGGGAGTAAATACCGTCCTCCATACATTGAACAACTTCGTCCGCAATCGTTTGAAGCTCATCATCGCTGAGGAAATCCCGCCACCAATATGCCTTGAACGGATGCAGCGCGAGCAGTACCGGCAAGTCGTCACAGGCAACCCCGTGAAGCGTTCCGCGATATAGCCAAGTCTTGGTAAGTGCGGTTTTCCAGCCTGTTATATCCGCGCCGCGAATCAGCGCGGAGAACGCTACATTACGGTGAAACCAGCAGTGCAGTCCAAGCAGTTCCCGCGAGAGTTCCTCAATGTCACCGCATTTGCGCGTCAGATATAAGCCGTGCATACGGCGGCGCAAAATTTGTTCGTTATCCATACTGCTACCTGTCAATTCTTTTTTCATTTGTCTTGTACGTCTTTAATTAGTGTCAAAAATTGCACCGCCCAAAACGTCAAATCGCACTCTAACGCATATTTACGCTTGTAGTCCGGTTCAAGCCGTGTGTCGACATACGCGGTCGGGTAATAGGGTGAATAATATACCCGCCTTTTGTACGCAGAATCGAAATTCAGCCGCAATATGCCGTCCGCGCTTAACGCTTCCTCCACGTTCGCGGCGCTCTCGCGGATCACGCCGACTCGGTCGCCGACGCCGCACATTGCGATTTCCGTCAGCGGGCGGCGGTACATTACCGTGTTTTGATCGCCAAACGTGTAGGGCGTGAGCGGTCGCACGAACGGACCACCAGCGGCGTAATACTTGCTGCAGCAAACTTTGACCACAAATTGATTGTCATCGCTCATAATCTCATTTAGGTGGTTCAGCGCGTTTGCGAGAACCTTGATGTTCTCCGGCGTCCGCCACGCTTGCGTGTGCGCGAGCGTCGTCAAGTGGTACGAACACGGGAAATATGTGTCGGCTTCGATTTAGGAAATGTTCTTTTTCTTGTGCCGCTTTGTTATGTCGCCAAGCGAGTTGAGCGGAAGCAAGCTGCAAAACGCTTCAAGCGAAATATCACGGAACGGCTTCACATAGTCGTCATCGCCGTAACCGAGCAGCGCTTGCATTGTATAAATAAGCACCATAACATCTCTGCTGACATTGCCATTTTTCAACCCGGTGTAACGGTTCTCAAAGCGCGGGATCTCCGGCGATATGTAAGAGAATTCATGCCGCAGCGTTTCCACATCGCGCATCGCGCTGATAAAATCCGCAACCATCTGGTGTGATTTCGGCACGGCATAATTCGACAAAAGTCTCGCGCACGCCTCGCCGTCAGCGAGGTATGTGGGATGATATATCACTCCGCGCCACTTGTCCCAACTGTGCGCACCGCTGCCGATATAGCCGTTCGGTTTAACGTAGCTTTGCACGAGCTTGAAATGCGGCGTTTGGTAGATTTGCTCAAGCAAATTTCCTTCTTCGATTGGCGAGAGGTCACGCAGTATCTCTTTGCGAAGCCGGTATTGTATAACCGGTCCGGCATTCTCAAGCAGGAAGTCAACGGAACGTTCAAGCATAGTGTTACCTTTCGAGAAGCACCGCGGCGTGAGCGGAAATTCCTTCGCCGGAACCGGTGAATCCCATTTTTTCTTCGGTTTTTGCTTTTACGCTTATGTCGCCTACAGGCACACGGAGCGCGGCGGCGAGCGTTTCACGCATTGCGGTGATGTAGGGCGCAAGCTTAGGGGCTTGCGCGACTATGGTTATATCGGCATTGGAGAGCCTGTACCCTTGCGCTGTAATACAGGCATAAGCGGATTTGAGGAGTTCTATACTGTCCGCGTTTTTATAACGCGGATCGTTGTCAGGGAACATTTGCCCGATGTCACCAAGCGCCGCCGCGCCGAGCAATGCGTCAATAAGCGCATGAACCGGAACATCCGCGTCACTGTGACCGAGCAGTCCGCGTTCGTAATCGATTTGCACTCCGCAGAGTATCATACGGCGGTCGTAAACCAACCGGTGCGCGTCATAACCGTATCCAATCCTAATCTTACCGCTCATATGCCAGCCGCTCCAAGAACGCTTCCGCAAAGATTAAATCTTCGGGATAGGTGACTTTTATGTTTGTGCGTTCGCCTTCTGTGATTTTCACTGGAAATCCGAGAACCTCCGCCGCTTCGGCGTCATCGGTAAGGTCTAAGCCTTTTTCGAGCGCGCTGTGCAGCGCGGCTTTAAGAAGTCCGGGTTCAAACGCTTGCGGGGTTTGTGCGCAGTAGAGCGTCCTGCGAGGAACGGTACGCCTGACGGAGCCGTTCATAACATGCTTGACCGTGTCGGTTACCGGAACTGCAGCAATCGCGGCTCCGTGCGTCACCGCGTCAAGGACTACGCTTGAGATGAGCTTAGAGGTAACGAGCGGACGCGCTCCGTCGTGGATTACCGCTATGTCGGTGTCAGCGGCAAGTTCGTGCAGTCCGGCTTGTACGCTTTCGGCGCGAGTATCTCCGCCAGTAAGGATGTGCGTTATTTTGGTAATTCCGTACATTTTACGGATCTCGTCAACATCCGCGATACGCTCGGAGCGCGTTACCACTATGATATTGCGAATCAGCGCGCAGCGCTCAAAAGCTTGCAGTGTTACCGCAAGCAGAGGAACTGCGTCTTCGCCAATAGGGGCGAACAGTTTATTGAAGCCCGTTCGGGTTCCGCTGCCAGCCGCCGCTATTACCGCGTTTGCTATTTTGGGAGTAAGCTCCGGATGTTTCATTTTGATAGTGTCCTTGAGATAGTAGGTAGAAGATAGCGCGGTTAGCAATTTGGTCAATCATACGATTGCGTAAGCGCGGTGGTTATTTGGGCGTCGATTATGTCGTAATCTTCGCTTTTTGCCATCGCGATTTCGGAAATGAGAATCCGCTTAGCAAGGCGAAGCATCTCGCGTTCGCCGGAACTAAGTCCTTTTTGCATCTCGCGAATAAGTAAGCCTTTGATAACGCTTGCAACCTGAAGCAAATCTCCGCTTTTGATGTTAACAAGGTTCTCACGGTAGCGGCGGTTCCAGTTGTTTGTAGGCTCGTATTTGGTGTTTGGAATTTCCGCAAGAAGCGTGTCCGCGCTTTCGACTGTAATAATCGGGCGCAGACCGCAGCAATCGTCTGATTCACAGGGAATCATTAAGGTCATTCCATTCAGCGGTATTCTAAAACTATAATATGTATGGATAGCCCCGTCTATGCGGCGTTCTTCAAAAGCCTCAATAATTCCTGCGCCGTGCATAGGGTGAGCGACCATATCTCCTATTTTGTACATAATTCCTCCGGCCTGAACAGCCTGTCAGTCAATGTTAAGCTCAATTACGTCCTCCAATTTGAACAACTGATTGTAAACTTGCCGGATCGTGTCTTTTCCGTCCTCCGCAACGGCAGTAATGACCGAGCGTGAGGGATCGTCAGTAAGTGCATGAACCTCCAAGAATATTATATTACAAGCGCGGCGGGCAAACGCCGCAGCTACTTTTGTCAAAACGCCGTAGTGATTTGCAACAAGAATCCGGAACGTGGTGCGCTGAAGTGGACTCATATAAATTTCTCCTAAGTATTATGTTAACATATTTCTCACAAAAATGCAAGAAAAATTTTTCTTCTCAGGTGAATTTTGTGAGAATTGACCAAGAAAGTTTATATGCAAACGCTGATAGTTAGTAACCGGTGGTTATATACGCCTGAAAATGTTGGTCGGTAGATTGCCGGTAAAGTCCGCGACGGTAGGCAGGAAAGGATTTTCTGCAATTATTAGACTGCCGTTAAAAGGCGTTTGTAATGCGGCGGACGCCGGGCTTGCCTCCGGAGAGATCACGGTAAACTTCAATAACGTCGAAGCGCGGCTGAAGAGCGGTATCGTGCCGGAGAAGCCATTCCTGCGCTGCGAGTTTAAGCTTTTCCTGCTTGCGGAAGTCCACAGCTTCTGAAGCGTGACCAAATTCCGTGCTGCTGCGGGTTTTGACTTCCACGAAAACAACGTATTCCGTATCAGCCGATACGACGTCGAATTCACCGTACCCCGTGCGAAAGTTGCGGTCAAGAATCTTAAAGCCCTTACTGACAAGGTATTCACAGGCAACGTCTTCGCCAAAGTCTCCGATAGATTTAGCGGCAGGAGACGCTGTATGTTTGTTATGAATTGATTTCAGGAATGACATACGGTGTACAGGGGAAGGTCCGAACTTGGCAAGACGTTCATAGTGAAGTTTAGTTCCATATCCCTTGTGTTTGGCGAACGCGTACTGCGGATATTGTTCGTCTAAGGCGAGCATATAACGGTCACGCGAAACCTTAGCTATAATTGAAGCGGCAGAGATGGCGGGAATTTTGCCGTCGCCGCCGATAATAACCTCACTGGCAATATCTATATAGGCATTGCTGTTTCCGTCAATCAGCGCGCGAACAGGAGCCGGGTTGAGAGCCGTAATGGCGCGGTTCATAGCAAGCTGACTGGCACGCAATATGTTCAGCTTCTCGATTTCTTCCACGTTTGCGGTTCCGACCGCCCATGCGACGGCTTGTTCTGTAATAAGAGCATAGAGCTTATCGCGCTGTTTTTCAGTAAGTTTTTTGCTGTCATTGAGCTTGGGAAGGTCGTATTGCTCCGGGAGGATAACCGCAGCAGCATAAACATCGCCGGCAAGCGGTCCGCGACCGGCTTCATCGACACCGCAGACGAGTTCATTATATGTGTCCATATAATTACAGGAAGCGTTCTATAGCGTCGTTGAGCATATCAATAGCTTCCGTGTCGCCGGATTGAGTTGCGTCTATCAGGCAGTGCCGTATGTGGTCTTTAAGAACGATTTTGGCTACTCCGGAAAGGGCACTGCGAACCGCCGCGATTTGAGTTAAAACCTCGCTGCAATCGCGTCCGTCCTCGACCATACGGCTTACGGACTCCAAATGTCCCGTAAGGCGTGCAAGACGGTTCAGAACGCGTTTGGTTTCGGTATGGGTATGACTGTGGCTGTGCGCATGTTCCTGACCTCCGTCGTGAGAATGAGGGTGGGAGTGAGTAAGCCCGTGAGAGTGTTCGTGTTCGTGCATATAAGACCTCTTTCGGCGGTGTTCAGACCGCCGCTTTCATTCGGTTTATTGTTATATCTCCGATAACCGCTAAGTCCTCCGCGGAGAACGCGGTCACAAAATTATCGCTGAAAAGTATCCGTCCCGCCGGAGCGATAGCGTCCTCTGCATCACCCTCCCAAATGACGAAGCGGATAATGAAGCCGGGCAGCATTGCCCAGTCAAACGCCGCGTCACCGAATTTGGATACAGGGGTGGCTCCCAGTTCCTGCATCAGCTCAGACCATTTGGAAATTTTGTTGGCGAAGGCGTGGGTAAATCGTTTAACGCATCTGCCCTGAAAAGTCGTGTTGTATACCGCCGCTTTAGGAAATTCCCTGAATGCCAGAAAGCCGCCGGTTGGCTCGGAGTATCTGCCCTCCAAGAGGTATCGCATAAGAAGTATCTTTTCCGTGTTTGGCAAATCCGGAGCTGTTATAAACCCGGACACAGTGGAGGACGGCGGAGCAATTTGCACAGCCTGACAGAAAAAGCGAAGTGTAAGTTTGCTGCCGTCTGCGGAAAGTTCGGCACGGGTACGCGAGGAAACCTCAGTAATGTCAAGCTTCCTGTAGAGAGCGGTATAGTGTTCCAGCGGACGGAGTTCTTTGTTGTTAGGAATAGTCATAATAATTAATAGTTAGTAAGTGGTTTAGGAATTAAGAATAGAAATTCATGTTGCTATATTCGTAAGTCTTTAAGATACCAAGTCGGCACAACGCGGTTGAAATTATCGAACCAATGCAGAATATCCAAGTTAGCTTGCAGTCTTGCCGGAAGCTCGTCCGGCGCTTCATATTTCGTCCAAACAATAGAAGTAATTGCGCTTACCGCGCTGTAATAAGCGAACAGTCTCCAAAATTCTTCGGGCGGATCGCCGTCAAAATAGCCGTTAATTTCGCCGGCAGCGTAATATTGAATATCGCTGAAACATCTGCCAAGCTCATACCATGGGTCTCCGTATCCGCCGAAGTCAAAATTATGCCAGTCAATTACAGATATTTCTTTATCTCCGGAAATTATTAAATTGCCTTCGTGGTAGTCTCCGTGATGGCGGCATTGCGGGCGATTTTTGAGCAAGCTGCGGTTGCCGTCAATGTATGCAAGCATAATTTCGTTGCCCTCAAACGGGATGCCTTCAGCGCGGTACACGTCAAGCCGTTCGTCAATTAGTGCAAAATAGAGTTCTGACCAATCCGTAAGATTATTAGGCGCAGGGATAGAGTGAATCTTTCTTAAAATCTTCCCTGCTTTCAAGCCCGCTGTATACTGGTCTGTTGCCGGCATTGTTGTCAAAACGCTTTCGAGTTCCACGCCGTCAATCCACGTGAGAAGCTGGTAGACGCTTTGACCGTTACCGCATATTCCAAAGTCAACGGGTCGCGAGGCTGGGATACCAAGCTCCTCAACGTGCTTCAGCCTATCGAACTCGGCGCGTTTGCGGTCGTACTCCGAAGCGCCGGAGATGCGCAGTAGCAGATGTTCGCCGCTGTGTGTTTCGATATAATACTTTTTGTCGCTTGAATATCCCCTATTGAGCGGTTCAATTTTTGCGAATGCCGAGTATGCGGGAATGTCAGTCACTATGAGAACCTCCAATGATGGCACGAACAATGAATTTTTGTTACCGTTGTATTATAGCACAAAGTTTCTGATTTGTCAAGAGAATATTTGTGTGTAGTCGTAAATTATTTGTGAACGAGTTCAAAAGGAAGCAAGTAAGCGCAGACTTGTGTGCTCGGCTAAGGCAGTACAGATGATAATAACGGGCGGGTATTGACCCGCCCTTACGCCGTTATCTTTGTCTTTTGATTCTTACTCAGGAGCGTTGTCGTAGGCGTTTGCCGCGATCGCTAAGGCGTCGGATACGCCGTTGATTCCGCTTGTCATCAGCGTAACGAGTACCGCGCCAAGTACCTCCTGCTTCGTGGCGCCCGCTTTCTTAGCGAATGCCGCGTGTCCGCCCACGCTTCCCAGTCCGCCGCGGTGCGCCTGAATCGCGATGTAGCAGAGCTGGAACGTTTTTTCGTCCAAGCCGCAGTACTTCTGGATGTCGCCCGCGTATTGGAAAAAAGCCTTCATTGTGTCCGGGCTTTCCTTGCCCCAGATTTCAAATGGATTTACCGGTGCGTTCATTGTTGTGTCCTCCTAAAAGGTTTTTTCTTATTTTAACACTAAAATGAGGGATTGTCAACAATAATTTAAGCAGGGATTGTGTCCTGAAGTAAATTAAAAACGTAGGGCAAGCGCTGCCTGCCCTACGGCGATGAGGGTCATTAAAAATTGAACAGCAGGGGTTAAAACACCTTAACGCACTTTTTTAGTTGCTGCTATTCGTTGGGTTTCCATTCTACGGAGAGACACTTGCGGCAGCTGTCGCATTTTTTGCCGGGTTCGAGTACGCATTGGATAGGACCGTTGTAATACATCTCGAATTTTTGATCGCCTTCACCGTACATACCGCCGAACATCCCCTGCATACACGCCGCCTGAAAGAATACAGGCTTGTCGACGCGTTTGAAATTCAGCGGACAGTGCTGGACGCCTGCCGGGATACGAACTATAGTCGGCTGGGTGATAACATATTCCTCCATCTCCTCGCCGATACAAAGGGAGATTTCCGCGTCGAAGTCGAATACGTTCGGAAACGTACCGCCGAGAAATATCAGATATTCGTCTACGTTATGTATGTGCGGCTGACGGTCAAGGAAGAAGGGCTTAATGAAAATCTGGAAGCCTACGTTATATTGCGCGCCGGGAATCTGTGAGGCTCCGCGGAAATATGCCTGCGGAGAGTACACAAAATCCGTGCCAACGCCCTCAGCAGACGCCTCGTTATACTCCGGAGTAAACTGATAAACTAATTTTTCATATTTGCGTGCCATAGTTTTATTCCCCTTTCAAGGCTTTTAATTAATTTTATCACGCCAGAGGCTCAAAGTCAATAGAGAAAAATCGGCGGGGAGCGGTATTGGCAATAGGCACGCTTTGAATAATTTTTGCATAGACTGTGCAAAGCGCAGCGTTCGCTGATGCGAAAATATGGAGGTATCTGATGTATATTTTTTATGCGTTTGCCGCAACCTGCGGGACGTGGCTTGCAACGGCTTTCGGAGCCGCAACGGTGTTTTTCTTTAAGAAATCAAAGGATATGAGTATTTTGTTAGGGATTGCCGCCGGAGTAATGATAGCGGCGAGCTTTTGGTCTTTACTTCAGCCCGCCGCTGACTATGCCGGAGAAAAAGCGTGCTGGATAGTAACGATAAGTTTTATGTTCGGAGCCGCATTTGTTCCGGCGGCGGCAAAAGTAACCGAACGGTTCAAGGAACATTCCCAAATTTTGGAGAATAAGAATCATTTTTCGCTTGTGCTTGCGATAACATTACACAATATTCCTGAGGGGCTTGCGGTAGGGGTAGCATTCGGAGCGGCGGCGAGTGCGGCTGACCGTACAGCCGCGCTGATTGCCGCGTCTTTTATTGCATTGGGTATCGCGCTGCAAAACTTTCCGGAGGGAGCAGCGGTATCGCTGCCGTTGTTCGGCGGCGGTCTGAGCGCCGGAAAGGCGTTTTTCGTAGGGCAGTTTTCCGGATTTGTAGAGGTTATAGCCGGGGTTGCCGGAGCGGCGGCGGTAGTGTTAGTTTCGCCGATTATGCCGTACGCGCTGGCATTTGCCGCCGGAGCAATGATACTTGTAGCGATAAACGATATTATCCCGGAAGCCCGTGCCGGAACGCCGAAACTTGCCACAGCAGGAGCTATTATCGGGTTCGCGCTGATGACGTTTCTTGATACCGCATTTTCGTTATAATGCGGTATATATCGAGATTATAGTCACGTTTTTAAGAGTTTTGCATAGTATGAAGCACAAAGTGTTTCGCAAATATTGAATAAAAAATAATAAAGGGGATACTCCATTATGGCAACCTATTATGTTTCAAACCAAAGCGAACTGACGAATGCGCTGAACAGCGCCAGTCCTGTTGATATCATCATTACCAACTCATTTTCTCTCACAGCAACTCAAAATATAGCAAACAATAAAACTGTTACAATTACCTCAGATACGGGCGGAACATATGTTATTACCAGAGACCCCGGATTTCACAATTATATGTTTAGTGTAAATCCGTCGCAGAATACGCTTAATCTCTCAAATATTATCATTGACGGCAACAAAGCGGCGTCAGTATCAGAGTATCCTATGCTTTATGTGAACGGAGGAACATTAAATATTTATGACGGTACGGTATTGAGAAATAACAGCACGCCCGGACGCTCTGGAGGCGCTGTATCCGCTACTAACAATGCACATTTGAACATTTACGGCGGTGAAATTTCAGATAATGAAACCAATATGTATGGCGGCGGTCTTTACATTGACAAATCATATTTTCTAATGGAAAACGGTACTGTACAGCGTAATGAAGGCGCTTTAGGAGCTGGAATATATCTTAATGCACCACCTAACGCTGTTATCAATGGCGGAAATATCATCGACAATATAGGCAGGGGCAACTCCGGTGCTGGAATTAGTATAAATGGTACGCTTACTATAAACGGCGGTCTAATTTCCCGAAACACAGGTCATTGGGGCGCGGGTATTATGGTTGACAGACCTTCTTCAGGATATGGAATAGGTAATTTAATAGTAAACGGCGGTGAAATCAGCTATAATGTATCAGATTCCGGCGGCGGCGGGATCGGTGTTACCAGCAATGCCGACGCAACAATAAATAACGCGCGGATAATAGGTAACACGGCAACTCTGCGGGTGATGACGGCGGTGGAATATACGTCCAACCTTATTTTACAGGATCATTGCTAAATATCACCGGCAATACTCAAATTTCCGACAACGTTGCCGGTCAAGATGGAG
>JAITQY010000018.1 GCA_031288675.1 Oscillospiraceae bacterium
TCAGTAACAGAAGGACATCCGGATAAAATTTGTGACCAAATTTCGGACGCTATTTTGGATGCGTTTCTCCGAAAGGACTCAAATTCACGCGTTGCGGCGGAATGTATTGCCGCAACCGGAATGGTTACAGTCTTTGGGGAAATCAGCGCGGATTGTTATGTCGATATCCCGGGTATAGTTCGTCAAACTGTGGAGGAAATAGGATACGTCAAACCGGAGTACGGCTTTGACGCGAGGACGGTTGCGGTGCTTACCGCTATAAACGAGCAAAGCCCCGACATCGCTATGGGCGTTAACGCGGCTTATGAGGCGCGTGAGCTTGGCAGCAACGATACTGCGGACTTAATAGGCGCGGGCGATCAGGGTATGATGTTCGGCTTTGCGTGCGATGAAACTCCGGAGCTTATGCCGGCGCCGATCGCATATGCACATACGCTGGCGCAGCGCTTGGCGGCGGTTCGCAAGGAGGGCATTTTGCCGTGGGTGCGTCCGGACGGCAAAACGCAGGTCAGCGTGGTTTATGATGACAATAACCGCGTGACCGCAATAGATACAGTGGTTGTAAGTACTCAGCACGACCCGGATATAGAGTTAAGCAAGCTCCGTGAAGAGATAATCAGGCACGTTATCAAAGCGGCTCTGCCGGCAGAGTTGCTTACAAAAGATACCAAATACTATGTCAATCCTACAGGTAGGTTCGTCATAGGCGGACCGGTGGGCGATTCCGGTCTTACGGGGCGCAAAATAATCGTGGATACTTACGGCGGTACTGCAAGTCACGGCGGCGGCGCTTTTTCCGGCAAAGACCCGACTAAAGTTGACCGTGCGGCGGCATATATGGCGCGTTATATCGCGAAGAACATAGTCGCGGCAGGACTGGCGAACCGCTGTCAGTTAGAGCTTGCTTACGCTATCGGCGTTGCCGCTCCGGTGAGTGTATTTATAGATACTTACGGCACCGGAAAACTGTCGGACGAGCGTCTTTCTGAAATCGTCAGCGCGGAGTTCGACTGCCGTCCGGCAAGTATAATCAAAACGCTTGACCTGAAGCGTCCTATTTACCGCCAAGTGGCGGCATACGGGCATTTCGGGCGCACAGATATTGACCTGCCGTGGGAGAAAACCGACAAAGTTGATTCACTTAAGAGGTATCTATGATAGAGGGCAAGAACGCCGTATTAGAGGCTCTTAAAGCCAACAGGACTATTGACAAGATATTCGTAGCGGACGGCAACACCGACCGCGTACTTGGCGAGATAGTCCGCACCGCTAAGGAACGGCGAATCGTAGTAACGTTTGTTGACCGGCGCGACCTTGATAAGAAAAGCGAAACACACGCGCATCAAGGCGTAATCGCAATGGCAACTGAGACGGAGTATGTTGAAATTGCCGACATACTGAAAATTGCTGAAGAACACAGCGAGCCTCCGCTGATTATAGTCTGCGATGAAATCAGCGACCCGCATAATCTCGGCGCGATACTACGTACTGCGGAGTGCGCCGGTGCGCACGGGGTAATAATTCCTAAGCGGCGCGGCGCGGGTCTGTCCAGCGCAATTGTGGAGAAAAGCAGTGCGGGAGCGGCAAGCTACGTTCCGGTAGCGCGGGTAGCAAATCTTAACGCAGCTATCAAGGAGCTAAAAGCCGCGAACGTATGGGTCTGCGGTGCTGACGCAGGTTCGGATAAGACTATGTGGGATATAGACTTCACCGTTCCCGTCGCGCTTGTAATCGGCAGCGAGGGTACAGGGCTTGGACGGTTAGTTTCTGAAAATTGTGATTTTATAGCGTCAATACCTATGAAAGGGCAGATAAGCTCGCTTAATGCGTCTAACGCGGCGGCGGCGCTTATGTACGAGGTACTGCGTCAAAGGACGAATGGAAGAAAAACGCTTCGCGGATAGTTTCGGCGGCATTGAGCTGCCGAAATATTCACTGGAAGAGGTTTTAGAGGAAGCTAAAAGCATTGAGCTTCTTCCGGAGGAGTATGCCTTATACGCGGCGGAGGAACTGCCTCCGGAACCGGAAGCCGAAATTCAGGAGACGCTTCCTAATACAAATGTATCGCAGATATATATACTTCTGGAGGATCCGTCAAAGCGCGAACGCGCAGAACAAATTCTGCGCAGCGTGGAGAAAGAGGTCGGAATAGTCGGTACCCCTGCAGCGTTTACAGGCGTGGAAATAGAACCTGAACATGAAAAGCCGCGCAAACAGCGGGCGGGCGATATTATTCGTAACATTCTGCCGGATATAGTCCAGCAAGACAAAAAGAGTGATCCGTTAGGCAGGCGCGAAGCACGTAAAGAGAGAGAACGCGCCGTGAGGGAGCGTAAGCGTCAGGAGCGTGAAGCACTTTTGCGCGAAAAGACGTCCCGGGAAGAAGAGGAAACGCGTATACTGCGTGAGATGTTCTTCCAGCCGGCAGACGCGGACGGCGGCGAGAATAACAGCACGATACGTATACCTATTATTACAGAAGAGATGCTTGCTGAAACGGCGGCAATCGAAATTGCAGAAACTGAGGACCAGCACGAGCGGGACGAGGACGCAAACGAGATTTTAGCGCAATACGCATCTAAGGTAGATACGCTTAGAATGCTTACGTTCGGAGCGGCGGTAGCGTGTGTTTTAATGCTGCTGTATACTTTGGGTTTGGAGCTTGGCTGGAAACTTCCGGCTGTGCTGACAGAGAACGTTATTGTAAAATGTTCTGTTTTCCTTGCGCTGCAGCTGATAGTAATGGTACTTGGTTCCGGGATATTGCTTACGGGACTGTACGATATATTCAAGCTGCGTATCAATACCGAGTCTGCCGTAGTTTTGTTAGCGTTTTTCAGCTTGTGCGATACAGTAAGGATATTGATAGGCGGCGGCGCTGTAGGTGACTCTATGCCGCTTGCTCTGCCGTCCGGAGCGGCAATCGTGTTTGCGATGATGGGAACACGGCTTGGGAAAAGCGGATTTTCGCGTACTATAAAAGCGGTCAAAGCGATGGATAAGCCGGTTGCCGTAAAAGCGGAATATAAACGGGTCAATAAGGGTTTGGTACTAAGTAAAAGCACAGCATCGTCTAAAGGGTTTTTTTTCAGCCTGACGCGTGTTGACTCCGCAGAGCAGACACACAGCGTGTATACGCCGCTATCATTAGTCGGGATAACAGTGTTCGCGTTGCTGTCGTGTTTATATAATAACCGCCCATATGAGCTGCTGCGCTCCATAACTGTAATAGGATGCGGAGCCGCAGTGCTGACGCCGATGTGGGCATTCAACGCGCCGTTTGCGAAAGTCAGCCGTGCGTTAGCGCGCCGCAAGGCGGCGCTTGGAGGCTGGACAGGCGCGGAAAACATCACGGAGGCACGGAATGTCCTGTTCCGCGACAATGATTTATTCAGAGCAAGCAAAATTTCGCTAAGTAGCTTCAAATTTGAGCGCGGCGTAAAGTCAGAACTTGCCATGCAGTATGCGGGTTCAATAGCGCTTGAGGCAAATTGCGGACTGACGACGATTTTCTCCGGTTTGATGAAAGAGAACGGTATCTTTCCCGCAGAGGTTACAGGATTTGAAGTCCGTGAGGGCGGAGGGCTTATCGGGTTCATCAATGACCATCGCGTTATACTCGCCAGCGACCGCTTCGTCAAATTGAACGACATCAATACAATGTCGCTTCCGATAGGAATTCCCGGCGCCGTGTATCTGATTGTGGACGGTTTAGCTGTAGCAGTATTTATCATACAGTATGCACCGTCGGATAAAGTGCAGAAGCTGTTGCTCCGGTTAGAGCGTACAGCGATTCAACCGTTGCTTGCGACACGGGACTTTAATATTACTCCCGCTATGATTCGGGCAAAATTCAAAGTCGATCTCAGCGATATTGAACTTTTGCCATACCCGGAGCGGTTCAAGTTAGCAAGCGATTACGCGGACGAAAAAGTCAAACCGATAGCGCTTCTTGCTAACGACGATATGGGAGTTCTTACGGAAGTCGCAGAGTCCGCGGTGTGGCTGCACAGGCGCGTTAGACTTGCCAGTACGCTGTCATTAGTGTTCGGCGTCGTTGGAATGCTTCTGATGTTTTATACGTGCTTTAGCGGCGGAGCAAACGGAGTGTACGCTCACCGGCTTTTCTTATACCAATTCATTACTTGGGCATTTACGATGGTTCTGACTATGGTCGGGCGGAAGTGAGATGGTTTTAGGCGGTCACCACTCACATTTTTCCATATCTACCTTGCCGCCGGGCAGGAACGTAACGCCCTCGTCTTCAAGCAAACCGCGCTGAATTCCCTCGCCGCCGAACGTATATCCCGGGCAGAGCGAGCCGTCGCCATGCACTACCCTGTGGCAGGGAATAAGAGGAGCGTTCGGGTTCTTTTTGAGGATCTGCCCAACTGCCTGAGCGCACGGGTTTTTCTGCATTTTCATCGCGGTGAGCTCCGCAATACGCTTATAGGTCGTCACACTGCCCTCCGGGATTTCAGAGATAAGTTCAAAAACGCACTTAGCGAAAGGGCTTAGGGAGAATTTATTCAGGTCGAGCGGGACGAACTTAGGTTTCATCTCATCAAAAGCTCCATAACGGCTTTTTGAGCGTGCAGGCGATTTTCAGCTTCGTCAAAGATTTCCTCCGCGTGAGCCTCGAAAACTTCTTCGGTTATTTCCTCTCCGCGGTGAGCGGGCAGGCAGTGCTGAATCATAGCGTTATTAGTCAGCTTCATAATGCCGTCATCCACGCAGTAGCCGATAAACGCCTTTTTACGCGCTGCAACCTCTTTTTCCATACCCATACTTGCCCAGACATCGGTGAATATAACATCCGCGCCCTCAGCGGCTTTACGTATATCGCTTGTGAACTCAAATCCGCCCGTGAGCGTTGCGAACTCTAATACGATTTGGCTTGGCTCATAACCTGCCGGACATGCGGCGGAAACGGTCATTCCGCATTTGAGCGCGCCTACGATAATACTGTTCGCCATATTGTTACCATCGCCTATATAGGCAGCTTTAAGTCCTGCAAGTTTACCCTTGCGTTCCCGTATCGTTTGCAGATCCGCGAGTACCTGACACGGGTGTGAGAAATCGGTCAGACCATTGATGATAGGAATCGTTGACCAGCGCGCCAAGT
Organism: Oscillospiraceae bacterium; assembly: GCA_031288675.1. GTDB lineage: Bacteria > Bacillota > Clostridia > Oscillospirales > Oscillospiraceae > JAISJH01. The sequence goes on from JAITQY010000018.1 coordinate 5,126, forward strand.
CTTCTACAGTTTTTTGCGCGAATGTACGTATCATAATGCCGTCGCAGTAGCGCGAAAGTACGCGCGCGGTGTCCTGAACGGGTTCGCCGCGACCGATTTGGCTTTCACTGCCGCTGAGGAAAATGCCCTGTCCGCCGAGCTGGTATATTCCCGTTTCAAAGCTCACTCGGGTACGCGTGGAGTTCTTTTCAAAAATCATAGCAAGCGTTTTGCCTTTAAGCGGTTCGCGGTTGATACCGGCTTTTTGTTCCGCTTTAAGTTTGTCGGCAAGGTCGAGAATCTCCGTGATCTCTTTGCTTGTCAGGTCAAGAAGTTTAAGTAAGTGTTTCATCGCCGCCTCCAAAATAAAAAACTCGCCTGCCGTAAAACAAGCGTGCTCAGATATGTTGTAATCTCTATCTGAAGTATAATTATACCACAAAACAATGTGTTTGTCAAGTGTTTTTTTGAGGAAGGCGAAGGTAAATATTAAGCAGTACTGGCGCATTATAATTTAATCCAACCGCCATACCTATATCTCCGGCACGGCGGTTGGAAGCAACCTCCAAAATTACTCTGTGAATTCGACTATGCTGACTTCGTAAGCTGTGCGTTCCTCGCCGGAACCGTTTTCAAGCGCTTTATTATACTTGCGGCTCTGCATACGTCCAAGTAAAGCGAGCGAGTTCCCGACCGTAAGTTCGGAGGCGGCTTCGGCGGTGCGTCCCCAAGCAATGCACGGGATGTAATCCCCCCGTCCGTAGCGTCGGTTTACGGCAAGCATAAGGTCGCATATCTCCCGCCCGAGCGGAGTTCTGCGGATGTTCGGCATTTTACATAGCACTCCGCGCAGAGCGACCACATTGCGCTCATCCTCGTCTGTGATGCGTAACTCCCGCGCAAGTATACTGATGACAAGTTTAGCGCCCTCTCCGGACTTGTTATTATATGTACGTATCTCGCCGAGTACCGCGACTTTATCGCCGCCGGAGGTCAGTTCTGCGCTTTCAAGCAGTTCCCTTGCCGCGATAATGTTTATAACATCCGTCGCACCGGACAACCGCGCAATCTCAAGCGGAAACGTATAGTATTCTGTTTCCGTGCCGGAAGCGTTAGCGCCTTTGTGAGAGAACCTTGGGGGAGCAGCAAGCGTTCCGACCAAATCGGCATTATTATTCGTGTTAGCGGAATTCATCATTTCCATTTGTCACCTCGTATGTTTTGTCTTGTTGGAAATATATGAACGAGCCTGCTAATAAATGTATGGAAAATAAAAATTTCTGCACGCAAGAATAGAATTGTGCATTAGGAGACGTCTGCCGGCTGAAAACAAACCTTAAAATAATAACAGATAAATCACGATCGCAACTCCAGCTGGGTAGTACACAAATAACTGTTCATTATTATTTGACAATTATTTTACTTGACAACCCCCGCAAGGGCATGTTATAATATGAAACAGAAGGTAAAATTAATAAACCGTGTGCATTACAACATTCACACAACCCAATTTGATACTGGCAAAGATTTCCCGCAGGGAGGTCCGTTTTGCTATTGCATTGTAAAAAAATTATGGAGGATAAAACCAAATGAAAAACTACTTCGGCGCACCTATCAAAAAGCTCGGTTTTGGATTTATGCGTCTGCCAACGCTGTCAAGCGCTCCGGATGCCGAGATCGACATTGAACACGTCAAGAAAATGGTAGACCTGTATATGGAGCGCGGCTTCACCTACTTTGACACCGCTTTCGTATACCATAGCGGAAAGTCGGAGGTCGCTATTCGTCAGGCAGTGACCGAGCGTTATCCGCGTGAGAAATTCCAAGTAACTACTAAACTTCCGCTTTGGAACCCGAACGTAACTCAAGATGAGATGAAGCAGACGACTCAGACATCTCTTGACCGTGCCGGACTTAGCTATTATGACCTTTACTTCCTGCACGGCATCGGTCCGGGTCGTGAAGAGATGCTGGACAATGTAAAGGCTTGGGATTACATACAGGAACTCAAGCAGCAGGGCAAGGCAAAGAACATAGGGTTCAGCTATCACGGCGACGCGGATACGCTGAATAAGTATCTCGACGCGCACGCGAAAGATATTGATATTATTCAGCTTCAAATCAACTATCTTGATTGGTTAAGCGATGACGTTCAGTCTAAAAAGTGTTATGACGCGGCGGTCGCGCACGGCGTCGGAGTTATCGTTATGGAGCCTGTCAAAGGCGGAAGTTTGGCGAATTTTACTCCGCAGGTCGCGGACATCTTCAAGGCGGCTAATCCGAATGTCAGTCTTGCGTCTTGGGCTCTTAGATTCCCGATGAGCCTTGACGGGGTTATTACGGTACTTTCCGGTATGTCGGATATTGCACAGGTTGACGACAATACCAAGACCGCTGATACACTAGGCAAACTATCAGATGAGGAATACAAGGTCATTGATACGGCGCTTGCAGAGCTAAAAAAGGTTCCGACGATTCCGTGTACTGCGTGCCGCTACTGCGTTGACGACTGTCCCAAGAATATCAATACTCCGGGAATCATCGGCGTAATAAATGAGTACAAGAAATACCAGAATATGCAAGGCTCCAAGCGCAGTTACGGTCAGATGACCGGTCCGAATCCCTTTATGCCGCCGAACTCGCCGCTTCCGGGCAAAGCCAGCGACTGTATTGAGTGCGGCAGCTGCGAAAATCACTGTCCTCAGCACATCAAAATTATTGAGACTCACAAAGAAGCGGCAAAATTGTTTGAATAATATTTAACAATCAATCGAGGGCGAGTCAAAATGACAAACCGATTAGAGCAAGTCAAAACATATGTAAATGACATCTTTGACAAAATCGAAGACGCGGATGAAAAACGTGCCGCATACATCCATTCTTACGGCGTTTCGCACTGTTGCGCTTTGTTGGCGTTAAAACGCGGTCTGAATGTGGAACTGGCAACCGCAATCGGTCTGTTGCATGATGTGTATTCGTATAAAACCGGCGTCACTGATTGGCACTCACAAAACGGCGCTGAAATGTTACGGGTAGCCTTTAAATATGACTTGATTGCGCCTTTTACCGACGAGGAGCAGACAATCATCAAATCAGCCATTTATCATCACGCCAATAAAGACCTGATTCACGATGAGTACGATGAGTTGCTCAAGGACAGCGATGTTTTCCAACGCCTGTCATTTGACACGGCATATGGGTGGGCTTATGGGCAAAGGATGCTCCGCGTCTTAAAAGAACTATTATTACCGACTCCAGACATAACAATCCTTCCCAAAGAAGAGATAGCAATCAATCCGTTCAATCCGCTCTACAGTGCCGATATAGCTGAAGCACTTGCGAAGAAGAAAATAATCGGAGAAAAAACAGACGCAGATTTTATGAAAATGATCCGTTATTACCCGGAAGAATCTGCTTTTGACGGATTGAAAAACGCGTGGTGCGCCACTTTCGTTTACCATTGCTGTATCGAAGCGGGTCTTGCGCTACCCATCCGTGTTCCCCACACAGCGAAAAAAGTAGCAAATTCCCGATTTAACGGCGTTGGTGCGTGGTACGAATGGGGAAGGGAGCATGGATATTGCCATTTTGAAAAAGACGGCTTTGTTCCCAAACGCGGCGACATCGTTATTTACAACAACATCATTCCAAAAGAGAAAAAAGAAGAAAACAGCCTGTGGCATGACCATATCGGAATTGTTTTATCCTGCGATGGCGACACTTTGATAGTTGCCGAGGGGAATGTCGAAAACAAGAATGTTGCAGACATTGTCCGCCGCGAACAGGGCGGCACAATCGGCTGTTATATCCGTATTCCAGAGGATTATGCGTATAACGGATGGAAAATCGATTTCAAGACAGGCGAAACCAAAATTGTGAAGTTGGAAGCGTTTGACAAGGCAGAGATTGCGCTTGTTGGCGCAGAAAGACTGCCCGAATGCGCAGATGTCATTCGACGTAGTTTGGGCTCATCGAATTAGCACTGGAATTTGGTTGCGCGTCCCAGGGGTTGACGAGCAAGCTGAATACGTGATATTATATTACGAGCGGAGCGACAACCGCGAGCAATAACAGCGCCGGATACCGGCGGCGGTATTTACGGAGGTATGACCGCCACCCTCACCAACAGCGTTATATCCAACAACTCGGCAGGTAATGCTGGCGGCTTCGCATATATTACCAGAACGAACTATGACGCATATCTCAATATTACGGACAGTACGGTAACGGGCAATTCCGCCCGCACCGGCGGAAGCGTGTACAGCTTCGGCTCGCCCGTAATATTGACTCGCAACGTCATGTCAAATAACCGTTCCGTGACAGATGGCGGCGCAATATATATCCGAAATTATGATAATTACAGTTATCGTTATCCGGACGCAAGAGCGGATCTCATTGACAGCGCTATGTCTGATAACACAGCCGGCGGAAACGGCGGCGCAATTTATGCTATGTATGACGCATCGCTCAATCTGGTCGCGGTAAGTGAGGATGGCGTTAGCATACTTTCTGCTAATACTGCCGGAGGCAATGGAGGCGGAATATGGGTTGCATACGAAAACTTAGCGACCCTTGACGTCGGTCCAAGCGTCATCTTCTCCGGCAACCGCGCCAGCGCTGCCTATAACCGCAACCCAATAGACGACCCGACATACTTCGCCCACATTGAGGGTGCTAATTGGACTTCCCCCTTCCCCCCGGGATACAACAACTACGACATCGCCTACACAAACGGTTCTCCGTGGGATTGGAATTTCGATGTGTCGTTGGATGAACTATTCAATCCTCCGGTAAAACAAATACTGGTTCATAACCTCGGTGACGTTGACGCTTATGTTAGAATAAGGCTTCATGAATTTATGGAAATCGGCGGCGTACCCGTAGTTAGCGGTACTTCTTGGAATACAAGCACTTGGATTCCCCACTTTGCGCAAAGCTATGCTACTCAAGACGCGCTTTTTCATCAGTATTATCAGTGGACACTGGGTCCTAACGTGATTTCTATGGCTGACTGGATTGCGGCTGGCAGTCCGGCAGGTCCATATTGGGTATATGATCCTGCGGACGGATGGGTTAGTTGGGCAGAACCGCTGATTCCAGGTGAATAGACCGGTTTTTTGCTGGATGAGGTCAACTTGATTAAAACACCGTCCAGCGACTGGAACTATGCTATCCTCGCGGAAATGGATGCGCATTCCCCCGATGGTAGTTTGGTGGATAATAGTCAAACCAAAGAAAATTTGTTTTCCGGCATTCCTCCTATCCCCGCGGACGTAAATCTCACCGCCGTCAAAACTGCGGTCGGCGCTCCCTTGCCGGCTGGGCGGTTTGACTTCGGAGT
>JAITQY010000098.1 GCA_031288675.1 Oscillospiraceae bacterium
CTCTTGACAAACCGCATTTTTTGTGGTATAATGCAGAGGTATCACAAATAATCGAACATTGCTCTAAGTGTTCCGCTTAACTGCTGTGACAATTGATTTTAGTTATGTAAATATTTTCGCGGTTGACAATAATCGGTTTACGTGATATAATCCACTGACATTTTACATATGAAAGGGGAAGCGCAGTGCCGATAAAAATCCCTAATCAGCTTCCTGCACGCACCGTACTTGACGGCGAAAACATATTTGTAATGACCGAAACACGGGCGGTGACGCAGGATATTCGTCCGCTTAAAATGATTATACTCAATCTGATGCCTACAAAAATCGTTACGGAAACTCAGTTGCTGCGTCAGTTAAGCAATACTCCGCTGCAAATTGAGATTGACTTTCTTGATGTTGCAAGCCATGTAAGCAAGAATACAGACAGGTCGCACCTTGAAACTTTTTACTGTACTCTTGACGAGGTCAGCTCCAAAAAATACGACGGAATGATAATAACCGGAGCGCCGGTAGGCGATTTGCCGTTTGAGGAAGTCGATTATTGGGACGAGCTTACACAGATATTGAAGTGGTCGTGTACAAATGTGCACTCCACGCTTCATATCTGCTGGGGCGCGCTTGCCGGGCTGTACTATCATTATAGCATTCCTAAGGAAGAGATTCCCGGCGGAAAAATCTCCGGAGTATATAAGCACACGCTTATCAAGCCTAATTCTCCGTGGTTTCGCGGTTTTGATTCGGAGTTCTGTATTCCGCACAGCCGCTATTTCCGCGCGTCGGAAAAAGCGTTGGTAGAATCCCCAAAGCTTGAGATACTTGCGCGCTCTGAGGATGCCGGAGTATTCGCGGTAAAGAGTACGGATAACCGGCATTTCTTTATCACGGGTCATCCGGAGTACGATACGGACACACTGAAGATAGAATACGAGCGCGATCTCGAAAAAGGAATTGATCCGGCAATACCGGAAAACTATTTTCCGGATAATAACCCTGCAAAAGAGCCCGTAGCGCATTGGAAAGCGCATTCTCAGCTTCTGTACTCAAACTGGCTTAATTACTATGTATATCAGACTACTCCGTATGACCTGTATCAGGTCGAGGATTATTCTATCTGAATATGACACGACTATTGAGGGAACGCACGGCGTGCTTTACAGGACATAGAACTGTACCGGCACAGGTCGCGGCACGGCTGGCGGAACATCTTGAAAAACAAATCGAATTCCTTTATGAGAAAGGCATAACTGATTATCTTGCCGGCGGAGCTAAGGGATTTGACGCGCTTGCGGCGGCAACCGTACTGAAGCTTCGTGATACTTCACTGCCTGATATACGGCTGATACTTACGCTTCCGTGTCCTGACCAATACAAAACTTGGGGTGAGCTTGATATTGCGCTCCATCAGGAAATCCGCCGCCGCGCGGACGGTATAATTACGCTGTCTGACGAATATTATGATGGGTGTATGCTTGTCCGTAACCGATATATGGTGGATAATTCTTTAGTGTGCGTCGCTTACTACAACGGAACCCGTAACGGCGGCGGAACATATCACACAGCGGCTTACTGCCGGCATCAGGGAGTTTTGCTCGTAAATTTATATGAGACGCTGAACGGCACTGCTGATTTTTAACTATTCTGGGAGGATGAAACTTGAAAAAGCTTACTAATTTTTATAAATCGCTGGCGCTGCTGACCGCGCTGTGTTTGATTGTGAATGTATTCCTTTTTGCGAGAGCGGCGGAACTCGGCAGCAAAATAGAGATCAAAGATTCTGTATTTCAAATAGGTACGTCGCGTGAGAACGAACACTACTTCATTTATGAGCCGCACAGCGCGGTTCGTCCGGTAGTGATGTACGGCTCTAAACTGTGCAATTACGGCAAGTTTGCGTCGATATCACAGGTTCTTACCGATAAGGGCTGGAACGTAGTCGGCGGTATCAACGGCGGCTTCTATAACACCGGAAGCTATCAGCCGCTTGGATTAGTTGTAAGTGAGGGTGTTATGATGTCCTCTGATGAAACAGGATACCATGCCGTCGGATTCCGCGAGGACGGAACGGCGTTCATCGGCGACCCGCAGATGAAGCTCTCTGTTGAAATAAACCGCCGCGAATATCCTCTGTACGGCTATAATAAATCGCGCGACCGCAAAGGATTTTATCTGCTCAGTTCTGATTTTTTCAAAGATACGCAAAATACTGAGGAAGGACGCGATATTATACTTTCGCCTGATTTCAGCGGAGGAGTGACAGTGAACGGCTCCTTTGATTTTACTGTAGACCGCGTAGTGTATTCCACGCAGCCGTTGGAGATTCCTGACGGCAAGTATGTCCTTACGGTCAACAACCGCGCGGACGAATCCCTGCAAGCCGTTGCTGATGGCATTGCCCGCGGAGACACTATAACGCTTAACGTAAGCAGTAACCGCGAGTGGAACGAAGCGGAAAGCGCGGTCGGCAGCTATGTTAAGCTCGTAACGCGCGGACGCGTTGATGCGGAATACACTAAAACTCCCAAATATGATGAAACACATCCTCGCACCGCAATCGGAATAAAATCAGACGGCACGGTGATAATGTACACCGTTGACGGACGCCAAAGCGCGATAAGCGACGGGCTTACGGCGGAGCATACCGCTCAGCGGCTTATTGAACTCGGATGCCGCGAAGCCTTAATGCTTGACGGCGGCGGAAGCTCCAACTTTCAGGCAAAATACATAGGTAACGACTATTTTACCCAGATCAATAACCCCTCCGATTACGCCGGCGCGAACGGCGGCGGAAAGGAACGCAGTGTAACTAACTATATCGCGCTTGCCGCGCCTGAACGCGGTTCCGGTATCGCGAAGTATCTGACCTTATACCCGCAGGACGCTAAGGTGCTGCGAGGCTCTGACTTCTGGTTTGAGGTACGCGCGGCTGACGAAACATTACGTCCGGTTGACGCGTCGGAATCCGAAATTGACCAATCCGGAAACCGTTATACAGCCTACTTTGAGGGACTGACCGCCGAAGCGGCGCTTACCGAAATTGCCAATCCCGACTATTTTATTCTCCGCCTTGACGGCGCGGGGATTAACGCGCTGAACCTTTACCGCGGTGTAAGCTATGACGTTAACGCGGCGGCGTTCTATCAGGGAGAGGAACTGTTCAGCACTGATAACGCGTACACTTGGAGCCTTACGCCGGAACTTGGTACTGTTGACGCAAACGGCGTAGTTACGGTCACGGCGGAATCCGGCGACGGAGAGCTTACTGTTACTGCCGGAAATCAGGCTCTTACCGTTCCGGTAACGATTGCGCGCAGTGTGGTCGCGCTTGAAACGTTTGAAGATTACTTCAGCGGCTATAAAGCTGGCGAAAACGGCAGTTCGGCGGCAATCACGCAGGAGCGCAATATGGAGTTCGTCAAATTCGGACGCGCGTCCGCTAAAGTTGACGGAGCCGGTTACATTCCGCTCGGCTACAGCGTGGATGAAGAACTCGGATACGCGGCAATGTGGGTCTATACGCCAGCCGATAGTCCGGCGTACTCTGTAACTTTGAATTATACGGACGGTACAGATTTCACGGAGTTTATTGACGAAACCGGTATATGGACGCGTCTTGTATTCGACCTGCCGGCGCTCGGCACAGATATTGCCGGCATAGCCGTTGAAGGCTTAGATGAAGTGCGGAACTGCGTACTTTATATCGACCAAATCACCGCCGCGTCCGACCGTGACGTTGACGAAGCGCCTCCGGCAATCAGCGAACTTGTTATAGACCCTGAACTTCCGGCGATGACCGCAGCGATTAACGATAATATTACCGACCTTAGCGGCGACGGAATAAGCGTTACGCTTGACGGCGCGCCTGTGCAGTTCAGCTACCGCGGCAAAACCGGAGAGCTTACTGCCGCGCTGTCTGCGCTGAGCGGCGGTCAGCATAAGATTACGGTCGTTGCTACGGACTCCAGCGGCAATATCGCGCGTAAATCGCTGATGTTTTTCGCCCCTTACAGCGAGGACGAGGAACAGCAAACTAAATTCGCGGATATGAGCGACCACTGGGCATACGACTATGTGGACTATATGGCTGAACTTGGAGTTGTAAACGGCATTGAAAGCTCCAAAGGAAAGTTCAATTACCAGCCGAACGCGCCGATTACCCGCGCCCAGTTCGCGGTGATGTTATACCGCTTCCTCGGCGCGGAAAACGCGGAGCCGCCGCTTCCGGTAAACGAGCCGTCCAATTCAGCTGAAGGAAGCCTTGTGTTTGAGCCTCAATCGTCAATTTCAGCGTTCACTGACAAAAAGGATATTCCGGACTGGGCGGCTGAAGCAGTCGCGTACGCCGTTAATTCCGGCTATATTAAAGGCATAGGCGGCGATGACGGATTGTACTTCCAGCCAGGCGGAACGCTTACGCGCGCTCAGGCGATGACGATACTTGGCAGGGTTCAGCCTTACGGTTATCCAAGCGCGGAACTTAAAGATTTCAAGGATTATGCCAAGATTCCGGACTGGAGCCTTCGCTATGTCGCAAGCCTTGTCGGTCAGGGTGTAATCAACGGACGCGAGGGCAACCTGCTTGCGCCTAACGATTCTCTTACCCGTGCTGAGGTTGCAAAAATACTGACAGAGTTAACGTAAATTATGCGGATGATTTTGACAACGGTTTTGTAAGATTTTAAGTAAAGAACGGAAGATAAGATATGAATGACACTATAATCTCGCTCAGGATGGATAGGCAGTATCTTGCCTACCCGGCGAATAAAGAGGAATATCAGGAGCTTTACCGCGATTTGCAGCCGGGCAAACACGTTTACTGGATCGGATTCGGCGACCCGCCGTCGCTGACGTTCCGCGCGGACTTTGATGATATAGAGTTTAACCGCGGCAGACAGCGCGCGCGTGAGCTTATCAAGGTTAGGCTGATAGGAGGAACGCTTGGGTGGATTGTTCCGGATGACTTGGAGCTATTCGCAGCGCTCTACCGTAAACCGTTGATAAAACCGTCAGAGCGTCATTTGAGGATGCTTGATTTGATAGAGCGGAGCGGTCCTCTGAATATTCAGCAGATGAAAGAAGAAACCGGCATTTTGGTGAAAGAAATCACTCCGGTGCTGCACCGTTTGCAGGAAGCGTTTTTGATTTATGAGGATCAGTACGACGGAGAGTGGGATCGCGGATGGTATCGCTTTGAGGAGATGTTCCCAGATGCGGACTTGGAGCGGTACACGCGCGGGGAAGCTCTGAAGATTTTGCTTAGGCGGTTTGCCTTCCGGCAGGCGGAGTTTAATTCGGAGATGGCGCAGTCGTACTATAAACTCCCGGCAAAAGAAATCAATGCGGCGATACAGGCGTTGACCGGAGACGGAACGCTTACGGAGACGGAGGGAGGGTATATACTGTGTTCAGATGCGGAGTTTTTGAAAACATATCAGGCAAAATCTCCGGTAGGTGTGTATGCAATGCACCATAATGATTTTCTTGTTAAATCTAACGCATATTGGCTGAAAGAAAAGTTTAGGCACGCGGAGTATGAAACGCTTCAGTATTTGCTTATTGACGGAGAATTTCACGGCGCAAGTTTAGGTAAGGTACATAACGGTCCGTTTGACTTGGAAGATGTAATTCTTGACCTGCCGGATGATGAAGCTCAGGCGCGTAAAACGGAAATAATAGAGGCGGTATTGGCGGTCAATTACGGTGAAAATAAACGCGTTAAGCGTTACTTAGGAGAAGAAATTAAGTGAAGATAAATAACAAACGTAATATAATTCTTTACCTGACAAGTCAAATAATATCGCTGCTTGGCTCGTCGTTAGCACAGTGCGTGGTGTTCTGGCATATTACGCTTGAAACGCAGAGCGGCTCAATGATGACGATAGCTATGATTGCCGGATTTTTGCCTACATTTCTCGTGTCGCCGTTTGCCGGAGTTTGGGCAGACAGATATGACCGGAAACGCATCATTATTCTTGCGGACGCGCTTGTCGCCGCCGCAACGCTTGCGCTGTTCGCGGCGTTCAGGCTCGGTTACGGGAATGTATGGGTAATTATCGCGGCTATGGCGGTGCGAGGTTTAGGGCAGGGGATTCAGCAGCCTGCAGTCGGGGCGTTTTTGCCGTCAATTGTGCCGCAGGATCAACTGATGCGCGTAAACAGCATAAACAGTTCGGCGCAAAGCGCAATGATGCTTATTTCTCCCGCTTTGGGCGGGATTCTGATTTCCGCGTTTCCGATTGAAGTTACGTTTGCGATTGACGTGCTGACGGCAGTGATAGCTATATGTATACTGCGATTTTTCGTTAAATCTGAGAAGCAGGCAGATTTGCCGGCAACTGAAAAGGTCAGCTATTTCGGAGACTTGAAGCTTGGACTTCGGTATATCGCTAAACACCGGTTCGTGGGGAGGCTGTTTGCGTACTCCATACCGCTGTCGGTGTTGATTGCGCCCGTAGCGATACTGTTTTCGCTGATAATAACGCAGAAATTCGGTGCGGACGCGTGGCGGCTTGCGGTTAATGACGCGGTATTCGCGGTTGGAATGATTGCCGGAAGCGTACTTATGATGACGTGGGGCGGATTCAAAAGACGGTATTTGACAATTGCGGTCGGCTGTGCGGCTATGGGAATAGCTACTATTGCGTACGGTGTAGTGCCGAATTTTTGGCTGTTTCTTGCTTTCTCCGTACTTGTTGGTATATCAATGCCGCTGTTTTCGACCTCATCAACGGTTTTAATTCAGGAGAATGTCGATAACGAGTATCTCGGTCGCGTAATGAGCCTTATGAGTATGACGACAACGCTCGGAATGCCCGTAGGGCTGCTGATTTTCGGACCGCTTGCCGACGTTATCGGGCTGCACACT
>JAITQY010000099.1 GCA_031288675.1 Oscillospiraceae bacterium
TTTCGCCTCACCGCGATAGAACCCCACTGCGTCCGTGTCAGCGGATGAACCCGGCGTCGGTAGCTCGGCTTTGGTGAGCATAGTCAGCGCTTTAAGACGGTCGCGCAACTGCGCCGCAACCTCAAAAAGTTCCGCGTCAGCGGCGGCGAACATCTGCGCCTCTACGTCTTTTGAGGCTTCCGCGACGCGCCCGTCAAGGATAAGCAGTGATTGTTCAATGCGCGCGCGGTACTCCGTTTGGTCAGGGACGCCGGTACACCAACCTTCACATAATCCGATTTGCTTGTTAATGCACGGACGAAATCTGCCGATTTCACGCGGAAATTCGCGTGAACACGCCGGAAGTTTCAGCGTCTGCCTGATAGCGGTAAGAGCGTCAAACAGCGTCGTGCGTGAATAATACGGTCCGATATAGCGCCGTCCGTCCTCCGAGGGTTTGCCGGCGACTTCAAGGCGCGGGTAAGGTCTTTGCATATCTACCGCGGCGTACGGGTAGCCCTTATCGTCTTTCAGCAGGATATTGTAGCGCGGACGGTGCTGCTTAATAAGGGTATTTTCGGTAACTAACGCGTCAAACTCCGACTGGCAGACAATGATGTCAAACCTATCTACGCGGCTGACGAGATGAGCGGTTTTGCTGCTGCCGTGACCAGCCTCGTGAAAGTAGGAAGAGACACGGTTGCGTAAAGCTTTCGCCTTTCCGACGTAGATGACCTCGCCGGATTTGTCAAGCATAATATATACTCCGGGCTTGAGCGGAAGCTCACGCGCCGCGTGTAAAAGTTCCTCACGTTTCATAGGCGTATTATAACGCGTTCGCGCAGCGAAGTCAAGACAGGAGTTATACTCCGTTTTGCGGAACCGAAGTCAAAAGCCGAAAACATCAAGCTGAAAGTTATAACGGAATTTAACGGACGATTTTTACAGTGTTCGGTTTGCGCTCCTGCGCAACGGTTGGTTTGGCAATATAGCCGATAGACGCGGACGCGCAGATAGTGTGCTCTTTAGGGATTCCGAGTTCGGCGAGGAAGTTACGCAGAATCTCATCGTGTTCCATCCAGTGAACCTGATTGATGTAGCAGCTGCCGAGCCCTAAAGACTCAGCCGCAAGGAAGATGTTCTCCATACCGAGCGCACAGTCCGCCATAGCGTTGGCATAATCGGGTACGTTAGACGCAATTATAAAAGTCGGGGCGTGGTAATAGAAGTTGTATTTTTCGTTCTGCGCCGCCGTTTTGGCAAATACCTTGCCCGGATAGTCGTCATCCGGCTCATAGCGGTGCATAAATCCCTCCCGAACGATTTGGTTGAGCTTCATCATAATGTCTTTGTTCTGAATCGCGGTAAAGAGCCACGACTGAGAGTTAGAGCCGCTTGACGCCCAAACCGCAACGTCAAGCAAAGCGTGCAGGTGTTCATCCGGAATTTGCTCCTCCGTAAAAGCACGCGTGCTTCGCCTGCTGTGTATCGCATCAATAACCAAGTTTGTCATAGGATTATTCCGCCTTTCGCTGTATTTGCTGTGTAAATCTATTATAGCACAAAGTTTCTGTTTTGTCAAGAGGTAAAATGAATGTAATCGTAAATAATTTGTGAACAACAAATTAGTCATTAGTTATTAGTCAGCAGGGGACGAGAGAAGCGGGATAGTCAGTAGTCTGTTAGTCGACAGTCGCGAGGGGACGGAGGGACGGGGAACCGCTCTCGCTCTTCCTGCTGGGAAAGTGCGCGAAGAATTACAGGTCAAGCCCAAGAAAGATTTTTACTTTTTTGCAGGCGAATCATATCGACGATATGCGCGATAAATTCTTTAGTGGTAGGTTTGTATCCCGCCGGTAAAGCGAAAATATTAAAATATTTTTGCAGCACGTCTTTTTCGCCCCGTTCCCAAGCTATCTCAATCGCTCTGCCGATAGCGCGTTCTACGGATTTTGAAGAACTGCCATAACGTTCAGCAACCGGCGGATACAGCAGCCGCGAAACGGCAAAAAGAGTTTCGGGCTTCTCAAGCGCGAGCAGGATAGCGTCACGCAAAAGCCGATACCCTCTGTTATGTACAGGTATACCGATTTCGCGAAGTACCTTTGAAACAAGGTTCAGATCCGGCATACTTGCGGCGCTGTCGTCAGAGGAGTTAGTTAACGGTTTCATTATTATTCACCTTCTGTTGATTATTTTCAATGAAACGCTGTAAGAATTTTTCTAAATGTGTGATAACCTCTGACGGTGCAAAGCCAAGAGTTCTGCCTAATAACCGCTGACATTCGACCCCAAGGCAGGTGTATACGGAGAATGTCAGGATGGTCGCCATTGAATAGGCGTCATCGGCGTTATCTACAAAACGCTCATACTGCCGTTTTAACACGTCAATGGCGTATACGTAAAATTTATCATGTACAATTTGCCAAGCTAAAGGATTGTATAAACTTTCATTAATGAGCATAGTAAAGGCAAAGCAAGTAAACGCATTGCGCATTAGTTTTGGCTCGCGGTAAGAAATTTCTAACGCTTCTGACATTGAATTACAGGCAGTAAGCTTCGCTTCTAATGTTTCAAAGTAAAGCAGAAACAATTCTTCCGAATGACAAACGGCAGCTTCCCAGATAGCTTCTTTATTTTTAAAATGATTATATAATGACGCCGGTTTGATTTTTACCGTATTCGCTATATCATTAACTGAGACGCCCTCATATCCGTATATCGCAAACAGTATCGTGGAATACATAAGTATTCCATCTTTGGTATCTGCCTTAGAGGTAGTCAGCGGCAAAGGGTATTCGTCTCCTAAGATTTGATAAGTAAGATGTTCTAAATTAATAGGCGTCATCAACGTTTCCCTTAAAGTGAAAGTGTATATTCTTGTAAAAGAATACAAAAATATGTAGTATCTTTTCATATTATAGCTAACGAACGTTAGTATGTCAAGTATTTTTTTAGATGAAGGTTAACTATTTGAAAATGCCAACCAGAAAGGCATTGCTTTCTGGTTGGCACAAAACTAAAGACTAATAAATAATAACTTACTTTTGGAAGCGCCCGGCAACGAACTTCTTAACCTCCGTTATCGGAATAATCATAACCGCGAGCCCGACGGCGCTCAGCATTTGCAGTACCGGCAGAGCCTCTAATGAGAATACCACGTTCAGACCCGGAATATAAATCACCGCGAACGTCATCACCGCGCTAAGGAGCATAGCTCCCCATAGAAGCAGGTTTTGCGTTTTCAATACGAAAATCGAGTGAGTACGGCTGCGCATATTCAGCGCGTGGAATACTTCGCACATAGCCAGCGTCAGGAACGCCATAGTTTCCGCCTTGACGTCAGGCTCGGAAAACGGAGGTTTACCTGCAAGGAACCAGCCAAGCAGGTAGCTTCCAAGCGCGAGCAGACCTATGATAACGCCCTGCCAAATCACATCGGACGCAAGACCGTCAGCAAAAATAGAGGCATTTGCGGGGCGCGGAGGATTACGCATAGCGTCGTCTTCAGCAGGCTCTACGCCGAGCGCCATTGCCGGAAACGTGTCTGTAACAAGGTTAATCCAAAGAATATGTATCGGGCGGAACAGCACAAAACCCGCAAGTGTAGCGATGAATATACTTACGACCTCCGCAAGGTTGGAGCTTAGCAGGAACTGAACCGCTTTCCTTATGTTTTCATAAATGCGCCGACCCTCTCCGACCGCGCTGACTATAGTCGCAAAGTTGTCGTCGGCAAGCACCATATCCGCAACATTCTTGGTTACGTCCGTACCCGTAATACCCATCCCGACGCCGATGTCTGCGGCTTTAAGACTGGGCGCATCGTTAACTCCGTCACCGGTCATCGCCGCGATTTTACCGAGTTTGCGCCAAGCGTTAACGATACGTACCTTGTGCTCCGGCTGAACGCGCGCATAGACGCAGTAACGGGTAACGTCGAATTCATCATCCGGGATTTTTGAAAGGTCACTGCCGGACAGAGCTTCGCTTTCGTCTTCAAGCATCCCAAGGTCTTTAGCTATCGCAACGGCAGTATCCCTGTGGTCGCCGGTAATCATAACGGCACGGATACCGGCGGAGTTACATTCCTCAATTGCGGCTTTGACTTCGGGGCGAATCGGGTCTATCATTCCAGCCAAACCGACAAATATCATCTGCATTTCAAGGTTTTTCGGAGACGTACTCTGAGGGATTTCGTCATAGACCCTCACCGCCGCGCCGAGTACTCGCAGGGCTTTATCCGCAAGGCGTTTGTTTTCGCTTAAAACCTCCGCGCGAAGCTCATCGGTTAAGTTTTCTATTTTACCTCCGCGTGAAATCAAACCGCACCGCGCAAGGATTTCATCCGGCGCGCCTTTGGTGTGCTGTACGATTTTGCCTTTCTCCGCATGCAGAGTACTCATCATCTTGCGCACGCTGTCAAACGGAGCTTCCGCGACACGGTCATAATCAAACATCTCGCCCTCCGGCGGAACTTCCGACGCGAGAGGCTTACGCCCGAACTCCTTTAACGCGATTTCAGTCGGGTCTCCTATATTGCCGGTCTCCGCCAGCTTAGCGTCGTTACACAGCCACATAGCTTTTTTGAGCGGAAGTTCGTCGCCGTACCATTCGACGACGGTCATTTTATTCTGTGTCAGTGTACCGGTTTTATCGGAACAGATAATTTCCGCGCAGCCGAGTGTTTCCACAGCCGTAAGACGGCGGATAATCGCGTTACGCTCTGACATACGTTTTACGCCAATGCTTAGAAGCACAGTAACGACAACGACCAATCCCTCCGGAATTGCCGCAACGGCAAGGCTTATAGCGGTAAGGAAAGACTCGAATATCTCGCCAACGCCGAACCGCAGCAGATCAATCAAAAAGATAACAGCGCAGATTCCAAGAACTGAAATGCTAAGTATTTTGCTTAGGTTATCAAGACGCTTCTGAAGCGGCGTGCGGTCAGAATCGTCCGCTGCGAGCGCGTCGGCAATCTTGCCCATCTCCGTATCCATTCCGGTTCGGACGACAACGCCCTCTCCTCTTCCGTAGACTACCGCAGTACCCATATAAGCCATATTCTTGCGGTCGCCGAGCGGAATATCGCCGTCATCGGGTTTTACAATCGGAACAGAGTATTTCTCCACCGGAACGCTCTCTCCGGTCAGCGCGGCTTCCTCTATTTTAAGGGAAGCGCACTCAATCAGACGCATATCCGCCGGAACACTGTCGCCGGCTTCAAGCAGAACAATATCACCTACCACAAGCTCCGCGCTGGGAATAACGACCACGCTTCCTGAGCGCCGTACTTTGCTCATAGCGGTACTCATCTTTTTAAGCGCCTCAATGGAGGCTTCGGCTTTGTTCTCCTGCACGATACCGAGCGCCGCGTTAAGGATAATGACGACAAAGATTATCGCCATATCCGCGAACTCCTTAAACACTCCGCTGATAATAGCCGCCGCCGCAAGGATAAGCACCATCGGGTCTTTGATTTGATCCCAAATACGCAGAAGCAAAGAGCGTTTAGGCGCTTCACGGAGCGTATTCGTGCCGTTTGCTTCAAGGCGAAGCGTTGCTTCGTCCGCCGTTAACCCGTTGCGCGTCGTGCCAAATTCGGCAAGCACTTCTATGGTATCTGACAAATGTTCGAGCATTGAAAAACCTCCTGTAAAATATACGCGGTACTGTGTTGAGATTACCACACAGACCGCATATTGTCAAGGAGATTTATAGAATATCACGTAATTATGGTTTGGCTTTCTTTGCTGTGCTTTTGACCTTGCCGGCTTTGACGCGTGGAATGCAACAACACCAAAGCGTTATCACCCCGGCAAATAAAAAACCGCCCGCTACCGCAAATAGACTTTTATACCAATTAGACAGATAAACATCCACATACCATATCACATAACACACAAAATAAGAGGACAATAAGATTAGGTTGGGAATAATTATGTAGGAGTATTTCCCCCGAAGTTTCTTTTGTCCGCTGCGTCTCATCAGGTCAGATTTTCCGGTTATTCTTCCGAGCATATACATAAAGAAAAATATTATATTCAGGCAAATCTGCCCCATTAAAATCAGACGTGCAAAAGCAATCGGAGAATACGGGGTAGAGCTTGCGGAAAAATCAAGGACGCCCGACAGATAAACGGTCACTACTGCGATTATTATACCGACAAAAATACCAAGAACAGTCATTACATGCGTTAGAATATTGTTCGCTTGATCGTTGACTTCCTTACGTAGCTTGTCATATCCTTTACCTAAATCTTCTATCTCACGAGTAATTGTAAGCAAGGTCAGATGTTCACCCGAATCTTTTGTATCGGTGAAAGAACTTGCAGGCGGTTGGTTCATATCCCATTATCTCCTATAATTTCCCGCAATTTATTAGCGTCAATATTTTGCGTTAACTCTTTGGTGCATTTGTCTACTAATTTCGACAGTTCTTTTGCATACGTTCTGATTTGATTATGAACGACCGGCGATTTAATACAATCGCACAAAGAACATTCCGTAATTATAATCCTGATAAAATCCTCATTGTTAAGCGCCGCATTTATACTTCTAAGATGCTGAGATTTTTCTTTGATTTGTTGTTTGATAACAGCTTTATCCTCAGCTGAAATTTCAAGCTTCCCTGATGGATTTTTCGTGTAGTAAGCGCATACAGCTTTGACAATCTCATCAAGTTTTTTGCGGTTGAAGTCAATCAGGTCAGTTCGCCGGGCATATGGGTTTTTCAGTTCAAACAAGAGCAGAGAGATACTCGTTATAGGGTTATCCACTCGGCAGCCTCCTCACCAAGCATCTTTGAATCCAAAGGTGCGCCGTCCCACTCCCCGAATAGCTTTATCGCGAAATCCGAAAGTTTTTCCTTAGATACGGGATTATCTTTATCATCGTATATAGTGTCTTTGTATTCCTGAAATAAACTGGTCATTACGTTCATCGTTGTAATCTCATCGTCTGTAAGCGAACCGAATTCCAAAAAATAGTAATCTAATAGTTCTTTTGCTCCTTTGCTTACAGCCACTTTCCCGTCAGGCAATAAGCTGTCAAACCCGGAGATATCCATCTTAGTATAAGGTCCAAACCCGTTAAACCACATCGTAATACGCGCTAAAGCGCCGGGGGCATATCCGTCGATTTTCACGCCGTTGTCCACCATAAAACCGCAGATATGCACACGAATATCCTGAGTAAAAAGCGGGCATTCAATCCCGAAGTTGTAAATGGCAACCATCTGGGAATAAAATAAAATCTTGTGCAATTTGTTATGCGTCATAAAATATCGCGGGTCGCCGTTGTCGCGGACATACTCAATGCCTTTATTAATGAGATACAGCGCGTATTTCTCCGGTTTCGTCAGCGCAAAATCTGCGCAGGGGAGCTTAGTATCAATTTGCTCCTCTATGGTTGACAATGGCATTATTTACTCTTCTTTCTATACCAAAAATTTGTGATATTCCGAATTATTACCGAAAAACAAGGTCAAAAATCACGTAACGAATTATTAAATGGCATTAATAAACTATTAATTATATTACATAATATCATAAGCATCTTGTTTTGTCAAGAGATTTTTTTCAAAAACGGTAATATTTTACTTTTACAAACGCTTTGTAGTGTTATGTAAACTAAACTTCATAACACCATTAGTTTGAGCTATCATATGCAATTATATGCGTAAATGTGCATCAAAAAGCGTCGAATTTTACCCCATACCCTTAGCTATCGCCGCCACGACCGGAAGCGTCAGCAGGGACAGCAGCGTAGACAGCGATACAAGGCGCGCGGCGGTGAACTCGTCGCGCCCGTATTCGTGCGCAAACATAGCAGTGACCGCAGCAACGGGCGTTCCGGCAAGTATAACGCACGCCGCGAACATAAGCGGCGGAAGATGAAACGGATATAAAACCAGTCCGGTCATAACCGGCAGGAATATCTGCTTAAACGCGGCGGTGATATACAGTTGCTTCTGTCTGAACAGGCTAAGTATATCCGCGTCCGCGATTTGCGCTCCGATGATAATCATAGCCAGCGGAGAATAGACGTCGCCTAAGAGATCAAGCGTATTCATAACCGGCGCGGGCATTTTAAGGTTCGTGGCGAAGAAGACAAAACCGATATAGAACCCGACCGTACCGGGATTTAACAGAGCATTTTTGATTGCTTTCTTTACCGAGCGCTCACCTGCGTCAGGCTTGCCAGCGTTAATCGCAATAATTCCGTGCGTCCACTGCATAATTGACACCACTACAAGAAAGATAGCGGCGTACAGCATCGCTCCGTCACCGAGACACGCAAGTACAAGCGGTATCCCCATAAAACCGTTGTTCGGATACACCGCGCCAAAGCGCAGCACAGCGCGCTGATCCGAAGGCTGCTTGCGGAACAGCAGATTTGACGTCGCAATCCCAATCGCAAAATACGCAAGTACCGCCAGCGCGGTAACGCCCATCTCCTTCATAACAGCAAAGTCGCGCTCTAACTGCAATGAGGTGATAATGATACACGGAACAATCACCCGCAGAAGTATGTAAATAAGCTGAGTCAGTGTTACGCCGCTGATTTTCTTCATTTTACGCAGGATAAATCCTGTTGACATCATCAGAAACAGGGTCCATACCTGCTGACCTACCGTAAAAAAGTTAGTTAGCATTTTGTAAATATCTCTCCGCCGAATGTAAATCATCCAAGGTATTTACGCCTTGAATTTGATAGTCAAGGTCAATAGCAACTGTTTTTACTATACCGCCCTGCTTTGCGATAATAGCAGGCGCATCGGTAAGATAGTACTCGCCCTGACTGTTTGCGGGCTGAAGATCATCAAGCGCCGTGAAAAGCCTGTCAGCCTTAAAAACGTAAACTCCGGAATTAAACAGCGGAACTACCGCGCCGCTATCCTCCGCTGATTTATCTTCAGGTGTTAGGTCACGGGATTCTACAATGCGGTCAAATGTGCCGTCGGCATTGATACGCAGCCGCCCGAACGCGGACAAGTCCACTATCTTAGACGGCATTCCCGCAAGCATAGTACAGTCGCAGTTGTTAGAACGATGGTACTCTGTAAGCTGAACGTATGTCTCGCGCCGCATAAGCGGCATATCGCCGTAGCAAACGATAACGTCGCCATCAAAGCCGGCAAGGCTTGATTTAGCGGCTTTAGCCGCATCGCCGGTACCCTTTTGCTCCGCCTGAACCGCAAAGCTATAGTTCAAGCCGCCGAACGCGCCGGTTATATTTTCTTTCATATACCCGACAACGATTACTATGTCTTCAGGTGCAAGAAAACTCAGCGCGTCAAGCACATAGCCGAGCAGAGGCTTACCGCAAAGGTCACGCATCGCTTTGGGAATGCCCGCGCCGTCCGAGCCAAGCCGCGTTCCCTTTCCTCCCGCGAGAACGATTGCCTTTAGTCCGCCGGTCTGGGTTGCTGATAATTGTATGTCTGCCATTGTCCGTTTTCATCTCTCCATTCAAAAGATTTGACCCATTGAAACGCTTCGCCGGGATTAAAGTACTCCACAGTGTCCGCAAAATCCCGCGGCGAAACGCGCTCGTTATAAAGACAGTATATGTACGGCATATTATCGGCGTTCCTTAAAAATTCCGCAAGTTCCGAGCCGTATCTGCCGGTATAGGTAATCCAAAATGACGCGAATCCGACGACCGCCGCAAGCATAATGGCAGCCGCAAGCGGCTTTAATCTTAACCAAAACCAGTAAAGCGCGTATGCCTGAAACCACACTAACGGAATCAAAAGCACATTCGCCCTGTTAATATTGATGTTCACGAACAGCATAGTCACCGCTCCGCTAATCAGCGCGATAATCGGAATCGGGAACGCTTTATCACGGACGCTGAATATAATTCCGGCGGCGGCGAGCGCAAGTCCAGGTACGCCGTAAATCATACCGAACGGCTTTACTCTGTTCCACAGCAGTCCATCGTTTTGCAGAATTAAAAGCTTTATTAAGTTTGCCCCATTGCGAAGTATGTGAAAATTCATCGTTGCCGCCTGACGCGGCGAAGTCAGCTCAGGCAGCGTGAATAATCCAAACAGCCGCATTTCCGGTAAGCCAAGCGCGTTCCGAATATGGCACAGAGCTATCGGGAAGGCGATTACGGCGAATACCGCCGCGGCAATAATTACACTGATTCCGCCGCGTTTACGAAATACGGAATCGCTTTTTGCCATATAAATTAAAGAGAAGACTGCAAATACCGGCGCCCATATGAATGCCGTCCCGTAAGCGTACAGAGACAGCGCGAGTACCGCCGCGCCAGGAATCAGCATTACGGGTTTTCTGTAAGCACGCTCCGCAAAGTACATAGCTAACAGCACAAAGAACGGGAGTATATTGCTTTCCAGCGCCCAGCGAGAAATCATTACATGCCACGGGTTAAGAGAAAGAGCAAACGCGAACAGCACCCCAAGTTTTATGCTCTGTCTGCGTCCAAAGAAAAACGCGAGTATTATAGCGGCAACCCCAAGTATAATCATCGGAATTCTTACAGCCACAGGGTTCATTCCGAACGCCGCGACAAACGGAATTGTAAGGTAGCTGTATAAAGCGTTCTGACCGCTCCCCCAGCTTTCAAGAAGTACGGGATAGTTGTTGCCGTTACGGTCTGTGCCGAAGCGCAAAATCGCCCATGCCTCGTAGCCCGCAGATGCTTCGTCCTGATTGCGCGCAAGCGGTACGGACGACAAAAGCGGCAACCTGAATAATAACCCCGTAAGTACGATCGCAATCACGGAGATGACTATCAGTCGTTGCCGTTTAGCCGTCATATTGATTGATCACATAAAGTTGATACAATACATAAGGGATACAGAATAAATAATTGTGCCGTCTGCTCTTATCCGGTATTATTTATTCTATATCCGCTTATTCTTCAGCGATTAGAACTTGATAACTTCCGGAGCGCCGGCAAAGCTGGAAATCGTCGCGGTTGCGTCCTTGATGTAAAATCCCGCATACAGTTTGGCTTCCGGATACATCGCTTTCAGCGAAGGACTTGCCGCCATTGCCGCCTCATATGCCTCTTGGCTTTCATCCAATACCGCAGTTCCTGCAAGACGAATCCATTCCATTTTGCTGTTTGTCGCACAAATCTCAAACTTCGGGTTCGCTATCGTCTGCAAAGTAGACGGTTTAGTAACACCGCCGGGTCTGCCCATACCGAAGTACAGCTTGCCGTTATACTTCATACAAAACCCAAACGGACGTACGCGCGGCTGTCCGTTTTCCTCCGCCGTTGCGTAATAAAACGTACCGGCGTCCGCCAAAAAATCGTAAACCTTATCCATAAGAATATCTCCTTATAAAATTTATTTGCCGTTATTATACCACACTCGCTGGCTGAACGCAAGAAAAATTTGTATTTTTTACATGCTCAGCCGCCGAACATTATCTGATTAATAATGCTTTCTATCCATTCCTGCTTTCCGCTTTCCGGCGCGGGAGGTTCCCCCTGAGACAGCGCGTAGTCGTTCAGATCTTCCAGCGTAACCGCGCTTGATCGGATTTTTGCGCCGATTCCGCCGTTATAACCGCTGTAGCGCGACTTCACGAATTCACCGATACGTCCGTCCTCAATTATCGCGGTAGCTTTAATAAGCCCGAGCGCAAACGTATCCATTCCGAGTATAAATCCGCGGAACATATCTTCATAAGTATTGCTCGGACGGCGGTTCTTGGCATCGAAGTTAAATCCGCCCGTCAGCCCTCCGGCGTTGATGACCTCGTACATTGCCTGTGCCGCGTCGTATACGTCGTAAGGGAATTCGTCCGTATCCCAGCCAAGCAGAGTGTCGCCGATATTCGCGTCAATACTGCCGAGCATTCCGTTGATAGCGCTGACACGAAGCTCATGCCGGAATGTATGCCCGGCAAGCGTCGCATGGTTAGCCTCTATGTTCATTTTGAAGTCTTTGTCCAAACCGTATTGACGCAGAAATCCGATTGCCGTAGCCGCGTCAAAGTCGTACTGGTGCTTCATCGGCTCTTTCGGCTTAGGCTCAATATAGAAGTCACCGCTGAACCCTTTGCCGCGCGCATACTGCACGGCAAGCTTCATAAGCGCCGCTATATTTTCCTGCTCGAACTTCATATCTGTGTTCCAAAGAGTTTCATATCCCTCACGTCCGCCCCAGAATACAAATCCGCGTCCGTCAAACCTAATTGTCAGGTCAATTGACTTTTTTACATTAGCCGCCGCGCGGGCAAAAACATCCGGACTATTAGCGCTTCCAGCACCGTTCATAAAGCGCGGATTGGAGAATAAGTTCGCCGTTCCCCAAAGAGCCTTTATTCCGGTCTGCTCGATTTTCTCACAGATATAGTCCGCAATCGCGTCTAACGCAGCGTTCTGCTCCGCAAGATCAGCCCGCTCCGTAATCAGATCCGCATCGTGGAAACAAAAATACTTTATTCCGAGTTTCTGCATAAACTCAAACCCAGCGTCCGCTTTAGCCTTTGCGTGCGCAAGCGCGTCTGAAGCGTCCGCGCCGAAGCTCTTATCGGCAGTGCCAGCGCCGAACATATCCGTACCCGCCGCGCCGAGATTATGCCACCACGCCATCGCAAACGGAAGCCAATCTGACATTGTTTTGCCGAGAATCACCCGTTCAGCGTCATAGAATTTGAACGCAAACTCGTTGGAGGACTTAGCGCCCTCATATTTTACCGCAGGAATATTAAAAACAGCCATTACCGTACCTCCAATTTAATTGACCTTTGTCCCGTGAGCGTTTCGGTGCGCTTATCCGGCTGACCAAATCCGACGTACAGTGTTCCGGAAGCTGCAGGAATGCGGACGCCATCCTCGTTTACCACAGTAAACGTGTTAGAGGAAAGCCCGACGGTAACGGTTTTCGTTTCGTTAGCCGCGATTTCAGCCTTTATAAATCCAACCAATACCGGATTAACCGGCGCGAATTCGCTGTCTGCCTTATAGTAGACTTGCACAACGTCCTTGACCGTACAGTTTCCGGGATTTTTCACCGCTGCGGTCACGGTGTTTCCGTTACAAGACGCATCTTCTACTTTTAGGCTGCCGTAAGTCAGCCCGTAACCGAACGGATACAGCACGTCGCCGGTGAAGTAACGGTAAGTGCGGTTCGCCATACTGTAATCCAAGAAGTCCGGCAGGTCTTCATTCCTGCTATAGAACGTGACCGGCAGTTTGCCGCACGGAGAAGCCTCTCCGAACAAAATCTTACCTACAGCCAATCCTCCGCGTCCTCCCGGATACCACGCGTTGAGGACAGCTTTGCAATGTTCGTCGGCATATCGCAAATCAAGAGCGCTTCCTGCCATAAGAACCAAAATCACGGGCTTACCAGCCGCAATAATTGCCTCTAACAGCTTGCGCTGAGGCTTAGGCAGATTGAGGTCTTTCTTGTCGCCGCCCTGAGTAGTGCCGTCAGCGTCAAAGTACGCGCGCTGGTCAAAGTCATTTCCGCCAACGTCAAAAGCGGCGTCATCCGCTCCGGAAAAGCCTTCTTCGCCCTCTATCGTCTCATCCAAGCCAAGCACTAACACTGTTACATCCGCGTCTTCCGACGCGGCAATAGCCTCCGCCAAACGGTTATCACGCCCGGTAAGGAACTCCGACGCGGCGCGGTACATATGGCATCCTTCCGCGTAGTGTACGCGGACTTCATCACCGACCGCGCGCCGAATGCCCTCTAATACCGTTATGTATTCGGCAGACGTTCCGTAGTAATTGCCTTTCAGCGGAATGCGGCTGTCCGCGTTAGGTCCGATAACCGCTATCTTTTTAAGCTTTGTCTTATCAAGCGGTAAAATACCGTCATTTTTGAGAAGCACCATACTCTCAAGCGCGGCTTTATCGGCAAGGGCGCGGTTCTTGGGACTGTCGTTAGCGTCAAACGGAATAGCGTCATATTCACTGCCCTTACCGCCGAGTATACCGAGCCTGAAGCGCGTCGTCAGAACCCGCTCCGCTGCAGAGCGAAGTTCCTGCTCCGTGGTAAGTCCGTCCTGAAGCGCGCTCATCAAGTGAAGATACGTGTTGCCGCAGTTAAGGTCACATCCGGCTTTAAGCGCCTTTGCGGCGCTCTCACGCGGGGTAGCCGTAACCTTATGATGGTTATGGAAATCCGCAATCGCCCAACAATCGGATACAACATGACCATCAAAGCCCCATTTCTCCCGTAAAATCTCTGTCAAAAGAAATTCACTTCCGCAGGCGGGTTCTCCGTAAACGGCGTTGTACGCGCCCATAACCGCTTCAACATCCGCTTCTTTGACAAGAGCTTCAAACGCCGGCAGATACGTCTCCCATAAATCCTTTTTGCTTACAACGGCATTGAACTCATGCCGCAGATGCTCCGGACCTGAATGTACGGCATAATGCTTTGCGCAGGCGGCGGTTTTAAGAGTATCGCCCTCGCCCTGCATTCCTTTAACAAACGCTACGCCAAGCGAAGCCGTCAGATATGGATCCTCGCCGTAGGTTTCGTGACCGCGTCCCCAGCGCGGGTCGCGGAAAATGTTAATGTTAGGACTCCAAAACGTCAACCCCTTGTAGATGTCGCGGTCACCGCGTTTGCTGGCGGCGTTATATTTAGCGCGACCCTCCGTTGAAATAGCGTCAGCAACTTGAAACATCAGCTTTTCGTCGAACATCGCGGCAAGCGCGATAGCCTGCGGGAAGCTCGTTGCGGTTCCGGCGCGCGCAACACCGTGCAGCGCCTCATTCCAGTAGTTGTACTCCGGAATTCCAAGACGTTCCACCGCTTTGCTGTCGTACCGCAACTGAAAGCAAATTTCCTCCGGCGTCATCTGCGCCACTATAGCCTTAGCTTTTTCCTTAGCGAGCTGCTTCTGTTTCTTAGTCATAAGTAACACCCCTTCCGCATAATTTCATTTTCCATATCGTACCATATGCCCGGCTGAACGTCAAGGGCGAATTACGGTCGCGCATTAATTGTAATAGTCATTGTCGCGCCAAGGAGTTCCGACCTGAAGCTTACGCTCCGCCTGAACGTCGAGAAGCTCCCCGATAAGGCGGTTGGACAGCAGAAATCCTCTCGGGGTAAAGCTGTACCGGTCATCGTTCCGGATTACAAAATCTAATTTAATAAAATCCTGCAAGGTGCTTTCAATGCTGTCAAAGCCTCCGCGGTAGATGGCATTATACTCATCTCTGCAAATACCAAGAGAAGTCCGCATTCCGAGCATAATGTAGTCCGCCGCGCGCTCGTAAGAGGAAAGATACTCCGTTTCATCCGGTATCGTGATTGCGGTATTATTTTTAACGGCAGCAATATAGCTTTCCGGGTCGGTCAGGTACTTGTAGCGCACATCGCCGAAATAGGACGCGGCTGAACTTCCGAAGCCCACATACGGTTCAAGCGTCCAATATTTGAGGTTGTGTTTGGACTCTCTGCCCGGCTTGGCGAAGTTGGAAATTTCATATTGTACGTATCCGGCGCCGGCAAGAGCGTCTACAGTATAAAGATACATATCCGCCTGCGTATCGTCGTCCGGTATATCCGGACTGCTGCGCTGATGCCATAGTTTAGTGCCTTTTTCGATTTTCAGTCCGTAAGCCGAGATGTGTTCCGGCTGCAAGCGAACCGCCTGCGCCAAATCCTCCGCCCAGTCTTCGCGCGTTTGCCCTGGTAATCCGTAAATAAGGTCAATGCTGAGGTTGTCAAACTTAGCCGCACGAATGTGTTCAATGGCGTCGAGAGCTTCTTCGCGGTCATGCGCCCTTCCGATTCTTTTAAGCTTCACATCACTGAAACTTTGGATACCGAGTGATACTCGATTGAACCCCGCTTTGCGAAGTTCTTTGAACTCGTCTAATTTAACGCTTTCAGGGTTGGCTTCAAGCGTGACCTCACCGTCTACAAGCACCTTGCATTGCTGCTTCATAAGCTCAAAAATATCTATAAGGCGCTTCGCTCCGAAACGGGTAGGCGTTCCGCCTCCGAAGTATACCGTATCAACGTAGAACGCGTCCAGCCTCGGCGCAAACTCTTTGATGTGAGTTTTAACCGCGTCGTGGTATGAGGGCATAAGTTCGTTTTTGCCTTCGTATGAAACGAAGTCGCAGTATGCGCATTTTGAGAGACAAAACGGCGTGTGAATGTAGATTCCGATAGTTTTCATAAAGATAGCCGAATTAATAATTAGAGTATAAAAGGAGTACTCAAATCACCGCGGCAAACCCTCCGTCAATGTTGACGTCCGCGCCGTTAAGGTAATCTGAGGCTTTGGACGCAAGAAATACTGCGGCTCCCATTAAGTCTGCCGGCGTACCCCAGCGTCCTGTCGCAATCCTGCCTGTGATATGGTCGAAAAACGCTTTGTCCTCACTGACCGCCGCGTTAACATCTGTTTGGAAAAATCCCGGGCAGATGCAGTTGGTCTGAATATTGTAACGCGCAAGCTCGTTGGCAAATGACTTAGTAATACCGAGTATCCCGTGTTTTGCCGTGACATAGCTTGGGCATTTGGAATCCGCAGTGTAGCTCAGCGCACTGCCGATATTGATAATTTTCCCTCCGCCGTTCGCCGCCATAATTTTAGCGACATCGTGAGAGAGGTAGTAAACCGCTTTCAGGTTGAGTTCCACAACGCGGTCGTATTGTTCGTCGGGAAAGTCAAGGAAGTTCTGAAAGTGGTTCGTCGCCGCATTATTGACAAGGACGTCAATCTTGCCAAACGCTTTCAGACACGCGTCCACCGCATTTTTGCGGTCAGCAGGCTTGGATAAATCACTCTGAACGGAAGCGTAACGTACGCCCTCCGCTTCGACAAGCGTTTTGACTTCATCATCGGCGTGACTGTGACGCGTTACGAATACGTCAGCGCCAGCCTTGGCAAACGCAACCGCATAGCCCATTCCAAGCCCTTTGTTTCCGCCGGTAATCAGCGCGGCTTTGCCGTCAAGCCGGAACCAGTCCATTGAAAACGATTTTATCGCGTTCGTAAATTCTGTGTTCATAATAGTTCTCCTGTCTTTAAGTAAGCGCAAGGCGGATACTTCACTTGAAAGGACTGTGCGCAACGGCGCAATCCCGGAACCTACTTCGTCCCCCAAAGGCGGTCGCCTGCGTCGCCGCAACCGGGAACAATGTATCCGTTTTCGTTAAGACGCTCATCAAGCGACGCGGCATAAACGGTAACGTCCGGATATTGCTCCTCCAGTTTCTTAACTCCCTCCGGCGCGGCGAAAAGGCAGATCATACTGATTTGCTTAACCCCCTGCTCACGCAGTATCTCAATCGCGGCAAGGGCAGAACCGGCGGTAGCAAGCATAGGATCAAGTATAAAAACGTGCTTATTTTCAATCTCCGATGGAACTTTATAATAGTATTTTACAGGTTTAAGAGTAGCTTCGTCGCGGTATAACCCGATATGCCCGAGGCGCGCGTTCGGCATAAACTTCAGCAGACCGTCCACAAGTCCAAGTCCTGCGCGAAGAATAGGCAGGAACACATAATCATTCTCGTCCAACGCGTAACCTGTGGTCGCGCAAATCGGAGACGTAACCTCGTATAGTTTCAGCGGAGCGTCGCGCAGCGCCTCATAGCAAAGGATTTGAGCAAGTTCTCCGGCAAGCTCGCGGAATACTTTGGTAGTTGTGGCGGCGCTGCGCAGAATGCTGATTTTGTGCCGCACGGGCGAAGTGTCTATCAATTTGAAACTCATTTTGATAATCCTCAGTTAATGTAGTAAGCGTAAGAAAGATATTAGCCGCAGGGAACGAAGCAGTTAATTCTCCTCTTTGTCCGGAAGCGCAATATTAAGAATAATACCAATAATTGCCGCAAGGCTCATTCCGGATATTGAGAGCGCGACATTTCCGGTGGCTATCGTCACGACGCTTCCGCCGAGACCGAGAACTAACATAGCACAGCTTACGACGATGTTCTTTGTCTTATTGAAGTCAACCTGATTCTTGACAAGTACTTTCAAACCGTTGACGGCAATAAAACCGTACAGCAGGATGGAAACTCCGCCGAGTACCGAGCCCGGAATCGCGCTGATGAGCGCCGTAAGCTTTCCAAGAAACCCGAAAATTATCGCAATCAATGCCGCGAGCTTAATAACGAATGAGGACGCAACGCGCGTCATTCCGACCACGCTGGTGTTCTCGCCGTATGTGGTGTTAGCAGGACCGCCGAGTAAACCCGCGACGAACGTCGCAATACCGTCGCCTAACAAGGTGCGGTCAAGTCCCGGATCTTTGACTAAATCTTTGCCGATGATTTGCCCGAGCGCGGTGTGGTCGCCGATGTGTTCACAAATCGTAACCAGAGCTACCGGGACGATAGTAAGCAGCGCGCCGCCGCTAATCGAATAAGTAACAAACGGGAACTCGAACTTAGGTATTGAGAACCATCCAGCTTCCCTGACCGGCGTAAAATCGACTATGCCCATTATAACGGATACGACATAGCCCGCGATGATTCCTACAAGGAACGGAATTATCTTAAGGAAGCGCGCCCTGCCCTTAGCATAAATTGCGGCGATTATCGTGACAACGAACGTAACGACGGCGGCGACTATCGTTTTCCAGTCCACTATACCGCCGGTAAGTCCGATACTGCTGATTGCCGTAGGAGCAAGTCCAAGTCCGATAATCATAATCATCGGACCGATGATTATCGGAGGCAGGATTTTGTCGATCCAGTTCTTGCCGGCAATCTTAATCACGACAGCGATAATTATATAGACGATGCCGACGCACATTACGCCGGTGAAAGCTCCGTCATTGCCATCAAGCAAATATCCCGCCGCGACCGGAGCGATAAACGCAAACGAGCTTCCCAAATACACGGGGGATTTGCTTTTTACACACAGCGCGTAAATCAGGGTCCCGATACCGGAGGTCACAAGCGCAACAGGAATCGTCAGTACCTCTGTGCCGGCGGCGGCGTTTACCAGGATAGGAACCGCCGAACATAGCGAATACGTGCTGTATCGCTAATATCAAGCTTTGGAGAATAGGCGGACGTTCATGAACGTCATAGAGCAATTTTTCGGTTTGGCTGTTCATCGAATTGTTACTCCTTTAGATATTGTATTTTCTGACAGTATACCCGATTTTTTGCTAATTGTCAAGGAGAAGTTGAGGTTAATCATTAGTCGGCAGTCGTGAGTAGACAGTGGACGGGGGACGGGGGACGGGGGGATTGCAAGTTGCAAATGGCAAGTTGGGAATTAGGACGGGGAAACGAGGGATGTTAATCATTAAATATTAGTCATTAATCATTACACCTGTATTATAGCACAAAGTTTCTGATTTGTCAAGAGAATATCTGCGTGTAATAGTAAATAATTTGTGAACAACGAGCCTGAACGTTGCTTGTTACGCACAAATTTTACCCTTGACAAAAAACTAAAATTGTGCTATACTGCGATTTACTTAAATTAGGAGGGCAAATAAATGACTAAATTTATCCCGTATGAGAAGCTGTCCAAAAAAGCGAAAAAGCGGCTTGATTCAAGCAGGCGGGGTTCCTGGGGCGAGATTTCTCCGGTAACGAGAACTTCACCTAACCCTAAAGCATATGACCGCAGCACTCAGAAACGGCTGACGGACCAAGAAGTCCGACAGCCGTTTTATTGTAGGTATTTTACAGGGATTGCCTAATAGCACAATGCCGCGATGCTGCAAACGGCGTTACAGCCCCAAATATGCCTTGCGCACGTAGTCATTGTTAAGCAGGTCTTTACTGCCGCCCTCCAGCACGACCTTGCCGTTTTCAAGAATATACGCGCGGTCGGCGATTTCTAACGTCTGATACGCGTTTTGCTCTACAAGCAGTATCGTCATACCCTCGCCGCGAAGCCGCTGAACTATTTTGAAAACCTCTTTAACGACAATGGGAGCAAGCCCGTAACTTAGCTCGTCGAACAGACAGAGTTTGGGGTTGGACATCAGGCCGCGTCCCATAGCGAGCATCTGCTGCTCGCCGCCGGACAT
>JAITQY010000106.1 GCA_031288675.1 Oscillospiraceae bacterium
GGTTACACAGCGCAGGACGAAACGTAGCGGAATCATCAGGGTTCCACTCTCCCTTTGCAAACAAATACGCCTGAATATGCGTAATCAGCGTGTTGATATGCTCCTTGCCGTCCGGGTGGCTAAGCTGACCCGGAGGTTTCAGCGCAAGCAGAATATTAGCGTCCTCATACAAAATATCTGCCTGAGGGTTTGAAATTGCCAGATAAGCGTTATCGTCATTAGGACGCTCGAAAAACTCGTCATTTATATATAGTTCCAACACATCACCGATAAGCAGTTTATATTCACGCTTTGCAGCTTTGCCGTTGACTTTACACCGCTTCAGTCGAATATATTTCTGAGCAAGCGACGCCGGTAATAACGGAGCTGTTTTCTCCAAGAAACGGTCAAGTCTCTGCCCTGCGTCATCAGCTCCGATTTTATAGCTTTTCACCGTTAGTCAGAAACTGATTCGGATAACTCTAATAAAGCCTTAGAGAGCTGATCAGGACAACTTGTAGACTTCCTGCCGCATCGGATTCCGCTAAGCCTGTCGATAACATCTTTAACCGTCAGACCGGTGACAAGTTTGGATATACCGTTCAAATTTCCGTCACAACCGCCTTCAAACTCCACCGAGCGAATAATGTCGCCGTCCGTCTCAATGTTGATTTGACTTGAACACGTACCGTGCGTTTTATAAGTATATTGCATTTATTTTACCTCTCCGTTTATAGACTTATACCGCGTATTCTTCCCGATAACTCGCGATAAGCTGACTGTAATCCTGATCTGCGCCCTCATGAAGCTTCTCGATTATCGCGTGAGTATCCGGGTCTTTGGTCGCGGAGCTTATCAGCTTTGCAGCTACATTAGAACAGTGGTCGCTTATGCGTTCATAATTGATAAGCGCCTCCAAAAATACTATACCGCTTTCGATCCGGCATTCACCGCGCGTCAGGCGGTCAACATGCCGTGTGCGCAAACGGTCGCATATGTCGTCAATCGTCTCCTCCAAAGGTTCAACCTGATACGCCGTTTCAGCATTATTATCTTTCATAGCGCTTATCGTAAGCATCAGTACTTTACGCGTAGCGCGCTCTAACGTCGCAAGTTCCTGCTTGGCAGTATCACTGAACACTATCTTTTTATCATAGATTTCTCCGGCGCGGTCAACGATATTCTGCGCGTAGTCTCCAATACGCTCAAAGTCGCTTACAAACGCAAGCAGAGACGCAACCTCGCCGCTGTCTTTTTCCGCTAAACTCTGTTTCGCTATTCCGACTAAATAACTGCTTACCGCCACTTCAAGCTTGTCCAAAGTATTCTCACGCTGCAGCGACAGCGCGATTGCCGCCTGATCGTTAGTGATCATAATATTCAGGCATTCAGATGCCTGAATATACGCTATCTCTGCCATCTGAGCTACGGCATT
Source organism: Oscillospiraceae bacterium (assembly GCA_031288675.1). Classification (GTDB taxonomy): domain Bacteria; phylum Bacillota; class Clostridia; order Oscillospirales; family Oscillospiraceae; genus JAISJH01. Next base: position 1,415 of record JAITQY010000106.1, read on the forward strand.
GCGCGCCTGCGCAATTGCGGTACTCGGAGCGGCGTAAAGCCTGGTGTCAAGCACAACCGGAATAAGCTCCGGATGCGGCTCCTCAACTTTATCAGGAACTAATTTTGTCGCAAAATAAATCAGCAATTTATTAAGCGGCAGTAAAATAAGCGTCGTTACCACGTTGAACAGCGTATGGAAGTTTGCTACGTCGCCCATATTCATTACGTCGTTCCAGAACGGCATCCCGAAAATCGCTTTGATTGCATACAGCGCCGCCAAAAATACCGCCGTTCCTATTATGTTAAACAGCAGATGCGCCGCCGCAACGCGTTTCGCGGCGCGTGTAGTTCCGGCAGACGCGATTATCGCCGTTATACACGTACCTATATTTTGCCCTAAAATTATCGGTATCGCATTCCCCCAACGTATCGCTCCGGTCGCCGTAAGAGCCTGTAAAATACCTACGCTCGCGGAACTGCTTTGAATTACCGCCGTTACCAGCGTTCCCGCTAAAACGCCTAAAAAAGGATTCGTCAGCGTCATAAACAGATTGGCAAACCACGGTTCGGTACGCAGCGGTCGTACTGCGTCTTCCATAGTAAACATTCCTGTAAACAATATTCCGAATCCGAGCAGAATCTGCCCAATATTTTTGCTTTTGGAGTCGCTGCGGAACATTACAAGCACCGCTCCGACAATAGCCGCGAGCGGCGCAAGAGTTGTTGGTTTAAGCATCTTCAGCCATAAGGCGTCGCCGCTTATATCGCCAAGACGCAAAATCTGTCCGGTAACCGTAGTTCCGACATTCGCGCCCATTATTATACCGATCGCTTGTGTGAACTTAATAAGCCCGGAGTTGACCAATCCAACCACAATAACCGTCGTTGCCGATGATGATTGTATCAGCGCAGTTACGGCTAACCCAAGTAACGCTCCGCGCCACGGCGAGCTTGTCAGCCGCGCGATTAGCTTCTCCGTCTTGCCGCTGGCGAGCTTTTCTAACGATCCGCCCATTACGCTCATCCCGTACAGAAACAGCGCCAGCCCGCCTAACAGCGTAAATACATTAAAAATTGTCATTCCACACCCTCCTTGTGTGCCTTTGAGCGAATCCATCCCGTACGCCCTTATATTTCATAGATTTTTTATAATCCCATTATATCACAACTTTACACAAAAATCAAGAGCTTTTTACATTTACGCAAAAATCCATTTTCACAAAGGACGTTCACAATTTATTTACGATTGTACGCAAATTACCTCTTGACAAACCAGAAACTTTGTGTTATAATGCTCGTGTAGTGGTTAATGACTAATAGTTAATGATTAACGTCTCTCGCAGGGCACACCCTCCGTCCACTGCTGACTGTCGACTACTTACTGTCTACTAATTCGTACCTTGAAAACTTAACATCTGCTTTCTTATTGCCATACACGCAAAAATTCCCGGCGCTGAATCTCAGCGCCGGGAATAGGTAAATTAGGTTTCTGTTTATTCGGTCGTGCCGAGCAGTGTGCGCTTCAGCAAGGTCTTTGCAATCTGCGCCTTATACTTTGTCGCGGCAAGCGGCTGAATATCAGCAACGGCAGCCTCACCGGCGGCAGTTGCAGTTGCCTCGTCAATGGTCTTACCGGCAAGTACGGCTTCCGCTTTAAGCGACCGGTACGGCTTCGGCGCGATGGCGTTAAGCGCTATGCGCGGCTTCTCAACGCCGACCAGCACGGCTACGTTGACCACCGGGAAATCAATACTCTTACGGAGCGCAAGCTTTGTAAACGCGCTCTTGGAGCCTGCCGGAGGCTGCGGAATCTGAATCTCCGTGATGATTTCGTCCTTACCAAGCACAGTGTTGCTCGGCTCATTAACGTCAAACAGTTCCTCAGCCGCAAGAGTGCGGTGATTAGTAACTATTTTAGCATCAAGCGCGATAAGCGCCGGAGCGGTATCGCTCGGGTTGACCGCGTAGCACGCACAGTTCAGGCAGCGTTTCGCCTCTGTAACGCCCTCCGAAAGCTCAGGCGTCATACTGTCTTCCTTATCTACGGCACGCGCCGCAGCGTCAAGCTCCTTTAGCTTCAACCCAATCGGGTTCTTCGTACCCTCTGTATCAAAGAATACATACTCTTTGTTACTGGCGTTTGCATATGAGAAGTAATCAACGCCAAGATAACGGCTGATACCATTTGCGGATTTATGTCCGCTCGCAACGGATCCGATAACCGTCGCCGGACCATTTACCACATCACCCGCGCCGAACACGCCGGGACGGCTTGTTTCGTTGGAGTCCTCATCGGTAACTATACGACCGCGATTAAGCTGAATCTGATACTTTTCGTCAAGATACGAAAGGTCTATTCCCTGACCGGTCGCAAGCAAAATGTTCTCGCCGGTTAGGACTTTCTTATCGTTTTCATCATACTGCGGATTAAATCTTCCGGAAGCGTCAACCGTGCTCAGGCAGCGTTTGACCTCCAACCCCACAATCTTGCCGTTCTCGGAAACAACCTGTGACAATCCCCAGCCCGGATCAATTTCAATGCCTTCTTCAATGGCGCGCGCAACTTCCTCACCGCTTGCCGGCATTTTATCGCGGGTCTCAAGGCACGTCAGCTTGACCTTCTTAGCTCCGAGCCGCTTTGCAGTTACCGCAACGTCCATAGCGACGTTACCTCCGCCCATTACCACTACTTCCTGACCAACTTTGCCGTCCATCCAGTTCTTGACTTCCACAAGGAAATCCAGTCCGAATATCGCAAGGTCTTCACCGGAGAAGCCTAACACAGGGCGCTTCCAAGCGCCGGTTGCGTACAAAACAGCGTCATAGTTCTTTTCAAGGTCAGAAGGCTTGATTTCATCTCCGATTTTTGCGCCAAGCTTAAACTCAATGCCCATTTTCTCAAGCAGAGAGGCAAACTTAGCGACAAGGTCTTTCGGTAAACGATACGCAGGGATTGCGTAGCGGAGCATTCCGCCGGCTTCCGGTTTCGTATCATAAATTACTACTTTGTTACCGGCTTTTCTAAGATAGAACGCCGCGCTCATTCCCGCAGGGCCGGCGCCGATGATTGCTATAGTCTTTCCGGTTTCTTTCGCAGGAGCCTTGTAGAATTTATCGGCGTTCGCGAGTATATAATCGCCGACTACGCGCTCCGTCGCGCCGCTCTGAACACCTTCGTCTTTCTGGCAGCGGTTGCATTCCTGCTGGCAGAAATGCGCGCACACGCGTGAGGTCAGCATCGGCATCGGATTGACCTTCATAATGGTTTCCGCCGCTCCGTCCATATCTCCGGCGCGAATCTGCGAAAGATACTTAGGTATATCCGTACCAGCCGGACACGCCGCCGTACACTGACTTGTCTCCGTCTTCCAACCGCCAAGAATGGAATGATAGCGGTTTTCGCCGGTGGCGGCAAAGCACTCCGTTCCGCCTTTGCGCAGACACGGGAAACGGTTATCGCTCTTGCGGAAGTACCAGCAACGCGGAAGCTGCGCGATATTTCCTCCTATCGTACCCATATCGCGCAGGTGAGGCGTCGCGACGGCTTTAGCCGCCTGCGCCAGCGCGGTGTACTTGCGCTGAACCGTCGGGCTTGCGGCAATGTCCGCAAGCTTTGTAAGAGCGCCGATTTTAAGCGTTCCGTTTTCTTCTTTGATATACTCCAAGCCCGGAATCGTCTTGATGTTGACGATCGTACCCGGATAGTCCGGAAGAATGTTGTCTTTAAGCGTACCAAGCAGGTCGGTTCCGCCCGCTATAAGGGCTGCATTGCCTAATTCAAGGACGCCCGCCGCTTCATTGACGCTCTTTGCATTTTTATGCTCAAATGATCTTAACATAGTTTACAGCGTCCTCCTATTATATCTTGCCGAGCGCGGCAAGCACCTTATCCGGCGTCGCCGGCGGCTGTACCCATACGCCCGTCGCGTTGTAGATTGCACAGATTACCAAATGCGTATTCGCCATGCTGTGTGATACACCGCTTGCTCCGTATACGGCGTTACCGGAGCGCGTTTCCTCAAAGTGTTTGTCAACGCGCGGAACATCCATTACGGTCGGTTTCTTGTATTCGATCATATTATTATTCAGGCGCAGACCGGTAGCATCATCGTAGATAAACTCTTCAAATAGCTGGCAGCCCTGCGAGAAGTACATAACCTGATCAATTTGGCTTTCTAACGACGTCGGACGAATAACTTTACCGGGGTCAGCGACAACACCGAAGCGCAGGATTTCGACCACACCGGTTTCTTCGTCAACCGCGACTTCACAGTAAGCGGTATTCATCGTGTCAAGCATTTTGCCCATTCCGAGACTCCAAATCGCTGCGGGGGGGCGTCCGCTGAAGTTAGCAACCAAAGTCTCCGTTACCGCACTGCTGAGCGTCTTAAAGAGACTCGGATCAGCTTTAACATAAACTACAGGCTCCATAACCGGCGCGGGAGGTCCTCCAAATCCGCCGGGTCCTCCCGGACCGCCGAAGCCGCCCGGTCCTCCCGGAGGCGCCGGAACCGGCTTAGGTTCCGCAAGCGGTTTATGAGCGATGTCAAGCTCGTCAACCGTATAACCTTTCAGCGGGTTAGGCTGCGGAGGTCCAAAGCTGAACATTCCACCCGCAGGGGGATTCTCCGCTTCTTTAACAGCTTGCTCAAGAATCATTTTCTTGAGTTTAGCGCAGCACTCTTTCATCGCCCAGCCTGACGCCGTAGTTCCGTCCGAACCGCCTCCGACAGGAGTAAACTTATTGCGCCAGTCATAATCTACGATAACGTCATCATATTCAACGTTCAGTTCTTCCGCAATGATCATCGCGTTACACTCGACCGCAAAGATTCCCGTAATCGGTCCTTGCGTCGGCAGATGAATCTTACCGCCGCGGTACTCAAGCTGGCAATCATATCCGCTGAACGCATGGCGCGGACAAATCTGATAACGGAAGCTTGCGCCGTGCAGTCTGCCGTCCGGCAAACGCTTCGCTCCTGCCTGATGCCACTCCCAGTTCATCAGCTTCTTGCCGGTTTCGATACAAGCCTCAAAGCTGGGCACTACACGCGGGTCTTCCTGAGAATCCGGTCCGTGAAGGTTCATCTTCGCAATGTCAATAACGTCTTTGTTGAGTTTCTCGGCAATTATATGCAATCCCACTGTCAGCGTATCCCAGTTAAAGGGGCAGTGCTGTCCGGAAAGATACATCTTACCGGTATTAGTATCTACGATCTCCATCTGCTGACGAATGTTCAGGCAGCGCGTAGTATAATACGGTCCGTAACCTTGGTCGTTCGCAGTACCGAAGCTGGAGCTTCCCTGAATACCGCCGTCGGCAATGCTGAAATCGTCGATGGCAGTGATAAGCCCTTCGTTTGTAAAGCCTATCTTCATATTGATGAAACGCTCGTTCATAAGGAAATCGAACGTATCCTCGCGCTCCTGAGCGCAGCGTACCGGGCGACCGGTGCGTTTAGCGAGAAGCGGGGTAATCTCCTGTGACTTGCGCATACCCCAGTCACAATACTTTCCGCCCTGGAAGATACCTTCCTGAACCGTACGGTTGTCTGAAACGCCGTACATACGCCCTACGCTGTCACGGCGCTGAACCGCGCCCTCGACGTGCAGCCATTCGCCGTCACGATAGGGTTCTTTAGTCCACCACGCGACCGAAGAAGGCGGGTTCGGTATATGCCCGCAGAACGCAGGCAGGTCAACTTCATATTCAATGATATGATCAGCCTGTTTGAATCCCTCATCCACATCGCCCTGAACAGTCGTAGCAAAGTTCACGTTGCCCTTTTGATTCTCCGGCTTAACGCTGCTGAACATATCAAAGCTCGTGTAGCGAACCTGACGGACAATCGGCGAACCCTCCACGCGGCCTTTATTCGGGTCAACGACGGCGTCATAAACTTCCCATTTCGTGTCTTGCAGAATAAGGCGCAGCGCCTCCTCCGCAATGTCCTCGTCTTCGGCTACTACTATGCAGCCGACTTCCATACCGTCCTGATCAGCATAATTGTCGAGATACGGACGGCTCGGCGGTCCTCCCATAGGGCTGCCTCCGAGGTTTTTGAGTTCCGGATCTTCCCACGTAACGATATCTGCAACGCCGGGAAGCGCTTTAGCGCGGGAAATGTCCATGCTAATTATCTTTGCGTTAGCATACGGCGAACGCAAAAACTTAGCGTGAAGCATATCCGGCAGAACATAGTCAATGCCAAACTTCGCAACGCCTGTCGCGAGCGACATAGACGCTTTGCCCGGAAGATTAGGCTTACCGACTACGCGGAATTCTGTGCGTTGCCCATTAACGCCTACTAAATCAGCCATAATTTTCACGAATTAGGAATTGCGGATACAATTATATCATCGCAATTCAGAATTACTTGCTCCTTTCATAAATCTGTCTGCAACAACGACTTAGTCGTTCATTACGAGCGCAGCGTCCAGAATAGCCTGCGCGTGGCGCGGATATGTTCCGCAGATACAAATATTACCTGCAAGAGCCTCTTTGCACTCATCCTCTGTAGGGTGCGGATTGCTGTCGAGCAGTGCTTTAGCAGAAACCACAAAGCCCGGCGTGCAATAACCGCATTGCATAGCGTCCCACTTACAGTACGCGTCCAAAAGCGGTTTCCACTTGGGCTGAGCGGCAATACCCTCTACCGTTTCGACCGTAGACCCGTCACATTCGACGGCTAAAATCTGACAGCTGAGAACCGCGCGCCCGTCTTTGATAACCGTACAGCTTCCGCAAACACCTTTATTGCACATATGCTTCGCGCCCGTGAGTCCAAGTTTGAACTGAAGCGCCTCTTGCAAGGTGTAATTAGTCTTTACGTCAAGATCAGTCGGTTTACCATTGAGATTAAGGGTAATAGTCAACTTTGCCAATCCTCCTTATACTTCATATACTCGGTTTAATGCAATACTACCACACCCCATACCCCTTGTCAAGTTGTTTTGACAAACTACTCGCCTTTTACAAAAAGTGCTTGCAGTTTGAATTGATTAGGTGTATAATGATATTTGGAGGCTGATATTCTATGAAACTGCTTACAGTGTCGGATATGGAAAGCGCTTACATTTGGGATCACTTCGACCCTGAGGCATTTCGCGGTATAGACCTCATCATATCCTGCGGCGACCTTAAAGCGTCGTATCTCTCTTTTCTTGTTACAATGATTCCGGCTCCGTTGCTTTACGTTCGCGGTAATCACGACGAACGTTACAAAAACAAGCCGCCGGAGGGTTGTATGTCAATTGAGGAAAAGTTCGTTACCGTAAAAGGTTTGCGAATCGGCGGGCTTAGCGGATGTAAGTCTCACGGCTCGAACGGCTTGGTTTTCTCCGAAGAGAAAATGGCGGACAAGGTCAGGAAACTTGAAAAAGAAGTCAGGAAAGCCGGCGGTATCGACATACTTGCCACCCACGCTCCGTCGTTTGATCTCGGTGACGGTCCGGACGAGTTCCACAAAGGTTTCGAGTGTTACCGCGATTTTATTGAGCGCTGGCAGCCAAAGTTTCATCTGTACGGACACAGGCATCTGCGCGGTTCACCCGTCGATAAACGCGCGCTTCTGACGCACGGCGAAACACAGCTTATCAACACCACCGGCTATAGGATAGTCGAGTTTTAGCCGGTAAAAAAGTTAACTCGTTAAAAATTTATATCATATATATTTTGGAGGAAAACATTATGAAAATCAAAGCAGCAGTCACGCGCGAAAAAGGCAAATTTGCAATCGAAACTGTTGAGCTTGAGGAACCGAAAGCCGGCGAAGTACGTGTCAAGATGGTCGCCAGCGGAATCTGTCACACGGACACTGCCGTTATTGAGCAGTTCCTTCCTGTTCAGTTCCCGATGGTCGCAGGACATGAAGGCGTCGGCGTAATTGAAAAGGTCGGCGAAGGCGTCACAGACCTTAAAGCCGGTGACCGCGTAATTATGACATTCCCGAGCTGCGGAGTATGCGAACACTGCAAAGAGGGTCATCCTTACGCCTGTGACGACAATTTCAGTCTGTTCTTCGGCGGCAACTACGCCGGCGGCGGCAAGCGCATCAAAACCGACGACAACCTTGAAGTCGGCATTATGTTCGGTCAGGGTTCCTTCGCGGAATACGCAATTGCGGATCAGAAGAACACCATTAAAGTTGACGTTGACAGCGACGAAGAGCTTGCGAAACTCTGTTCGCTCGGCTGCGGCGTCCAAACAGGCGCGGGCGCGGTACTGAACCGTATGAATCCGCGTCCCGGTACTTCTATCGTCGTGTTCGGAATGGGCGCGGTCGGGCTTGCCGGAATTATGGCGGCGAAACTTGCCGGTTGCAGCACGATTATTGCGGTACACGGCTCCAAAGGCAAAGACCTTGCGGAAGAGTTCGGCGCGACGCACACGATTTCCGGACGCGATCCTGATGTTGTCGCCCAAATCAAGGCTATCACCGGCGGCAAAGGTGTAAACTTCGGTTTAGAGTGTACAGGCGTTCCGGCAATGGCAAGCACGATGCTTGATTGCCTTGCAAAAGAAGGCACCGGCGTTCTTGTTTCCGTTACAGGCGAAGCGCAGGTACCGATTACGCTTGAGCCGCAGATTATGAACCCGAGCGTTACCCTTGCCGGCGCGGTTGAGGGTTGCAGTAACCCGAAAGTCTTTATTCCGGAGCTTGTCAAGTTCTACAAAGAGGGTAAACTTCCGGTTGACCGCCTGTGCGAATACTTCAAATTCGATGACATTCACACAGCGTATGAGGCTTCGCACGGCAGCGCAATCAAACCGATTCTTCTGTTCAAGTAAAATTACCTGTAGATTAAAGTTTGTTTGGGACGGATTAAATCCGTCCCTTTTATATTTGCCGTTTAATAAATATGCCTATTGTAATTATTGGAAACATATGATAGAATATAGAAAAACTATTCGGAGGTGTAATATTATGGCATTTTTAGATTTGGCAAAAGAGCGTTTTTCTGTACGGCAGTTTAATCCGGACAAACCTGTCGAAAAAGAAAAGATAGACGCGATTTTAGAGTCCGCAGTTATAGCGCCTACGGCGGCTAATATGCAGCCGCATAAAATCAAGGTACTGCAAACCGCAGAGGAGATAGCGATGGCGGATCAGATTTCTCCGTGCCGTTACGGCGCGCCGCTGGCATTCCTTATATGCTATGACAAAGCGAACACCATTAAGCGCGATCCCCTCGACGCAGGCGTAATTGACTGCAGTATTGTCACGACGCATATGATGCTGGAGGCTTGGGATCTTGGGCTTGGCTCGGTATGGTGTCTTGCTTTCGACGCGGCAAAAGCTGCTGAGGTTCTGAAACTGCCGGACAATATCGTTCCTGTCGCTTTCCTGCCGGTCGGCTATGCCGCGGACGGCGCTGTTCCGCACGAGTTCCACACTACTTACAAACCGCTTAGTGATTTGTTGCTGTAATGAAACACTTATACTGATTTCGATACAGCTATGACAGGGAATTTGTTATTCTGAGTTCGACAAAATTATTCAAATCTATTCCGGTTAAACTTGCAGGGGCGAATGTTATTCGCCCCTGCTGTTCATAAATTATTTACGATTACACACAAATTTTCTCTTGACAAATCAGAAACCTTGTGCTATAATGCTTGCGTAATGATTAGTGACTAATATTTAATGATTAACGGTTTGTAATCTAAGCCCGTCCCCTGCCTACTGTCGACTAATACCTAACGACTATCTCGTGTTTCTCGTCTCCTACCTCCTAATACCTAACGCCTACTTCCTGTATTGACTGTCGACTACTAACTAACGACTATCTGCTGAACATCGCGGTCAGCAAAAACTTCGGGAGCACAAGCATTCGTTTAATGCGCGTGGGCTGTTTCAGCAGCCTGTACAACCATTCAAGGTTTAGCCGCCGCCACGACTCCGGTGCGCGCCGTACCGTACCGGCAAACGCGTCAAGCGCTCCGCCAAGCCCGATAAGCAAAGAGCGCTGCTCCGGATACCGCGCAATGTAATCGCGTATCCACATTTCCTGCTTCGGCGCGCCGAGACACACTAAAATTATTGCCGGATTTGCGTTAAAAATCCGCTCCTGCAGCTCTTTTGTGTCGTAGTTGTACCCGTCTTGAGTGCCCGCGATACACAGCGTCGGATATTTATCAGTCAGATTATTCGCCGCCTTATCCGTAACGCCGGGTTTTGCGCCGAACAGGAAAACGCCGCGATTACTCTCATTTTCGGACAATTTCGCCAACACCGCAGAGGCAACATCAATGCCGGGTATTTTCTCAGCCACAGGAGTTTTTCTCAGCTTTGCCGCATAGACTATGCCTATCCCGTCCGCAATGACAAGGTCAGCTGAGTTGACAACCTTGCTGAATTCCGTATCGCGCCTTGCCATCCACACTATCTCAGGGTTCGGCGTAACGCAATATCCTCCGCGTTCCGTTAATTCAGCCGCGCGGCTGACTGCTTGCCCAAACGTCAGGTTATCGAACTCAACGCCGAGAATATTGATCTTCTGCGGTTTATTCACGTTAGTCGGCTGATTCACTGCTATAGTTCGGCGCCTCGCGCGTAATTGTAATATCGTGAGGATGTGATTCGCGCAGTCCCGCATTGGTGATTCTGATAAAGCGCGTATTAGTACGCAAATCGTCTATAGTTGGAACTCCGCAGTATCCCATTCCGGAACGCAATCCGCCCATCAGCTGATAAATGGTGTCAGACGCCTTGCCCCGGTACGCGACGCGGCCCTCTACCCCCTCCGGAACTAACTTGCGCGAGTTCTCTTGGAAATATCTGTCCTTACTTCCCTTTGCCATCGCGGACATACTTCCCATTCCCCGATACACCTTAAACTGCCGTCCCTGAAACACTTCGGTATCGCCGGGACTTTCCTCACAACCGGCAAGCAGCGACCCTATCATAACCGTATTTGCGCCGGCGGCAAGAGCCTTTACCACATCTCCGGAGTATTTGATTCCGCCGTCCGCGATAATCGGTACGCCGAACTCCGCCGCGGCTTCCGCCGCGTCCGCTATAGCGGTGATTTGCGGTATGCCGATACCGGCTACTACGCGCGTCGTACAAATCGAGCCCGGTCCTATACCTACCTTTACACAATCCGATCCAGCCTTAATCAGCGCCTTAGTTCCCTCATATGTAGCTACGTTACCAGCTATGATCTGCGCTTCCGGGAACCGCTCCTTAATAATCGCGACGCATTTCAGAATATTCGCGCTGTGTCCGTGCGCCGAATCAAGAACGAGCGCATCAGCCCCTGCTCCAAGCAGAGCCGAAGCGCGGTCGAGTACGTCGGCGGTCACGCCTATAGCCGCAGCAACTACCAGACGCCCCTTATCATCCCTGGCGGAATTCGGATACTTCACTGCCTTCTCAATGTCTTTCATCGTGATAAGCCCGCGGAGAGTATACTGCTCGTCCACTATCGGAAGTTTCTCAATTTTATGCTTGCGAAGCGTCTCCTTAGCTTCCTCCAGCGTAGTCCCCAGAGGCGCGGTAACTAACGGAGATTTCGTCATATACTCTTCAATCTTGGCGTTCATATCCTCTACGAATAAAAGATCGCGGTTCGTAATGATTCCGACCAGTTTCCCCTTGTTGACTATCGGCACGCCGGATATGCGGAACTTACCCATAAGCTCCTCCGCTTCCGCAAGCGTATTACCCGGCGCAAGTGAATAGGGGTTTGTGATAACCCCGTTCTCCGACCTCTTGACCATATCAACTTGCTCTGCCTGAGCGTCGATAGCCATATTTTTATGAATTACTCCGATTCCGCCTTCACGCGCAATTGCAATCGCCATTCCGGATTCCGTTACCGTGTCCATCGCCGCGCTTAGTAAGGGTATGTTCAAACGAATTTTCTTTGTCAGATGCGTTTCCAGCGTCACCTGCGCCGGAAGCACGTTACTCTCCGCAGGTACAAGCAGCACATCATCAAACGTTAATCCTTCTCCAACGATTCTCGAACCGAATTTTGACATTTTCATACCCTCCGTTTATTTTGATTTTTAGTTTTGGCTTAATATCATACGCTTACTTTAGAAACCTCTTGAAATCGTTTTCCAAGATTGCAGGCATCACATAATTCAGTAATATCCGTTACCTAACGCCTATTTTCGCACTCCCGGTTTCTGTATTGCGTAAAACAAAACACGGACGGAGTTTTCTCCGTCCGCGCAAAAACACTCGTTAACGTTTTGAGAACTGCGGAGCACGGCGAGCCGCTTTAAGTCCGTACTTTTTACGCTCTTTCATTCTCGGGTCGCGGGTAAGGAAACCTGCGGCTTTAAGCTTAGCGCGATAGCTCTCGTCCGCAAGCAGAAGCGCTCTCGCAATTCCGTGACGAATCGCACCCGCCTGACCGCTTACGCCGCCGCCTTTGACCGTAGCGTTAATGTCTACCTTGCCGGCTTCGCCGGTCACTTCTAACGGCTGGCGAACAATAAGCTTCAATGTATCAAGACCGAAATAATCATCAATAGTACGACCGTTGATAGTGATTTCGCCCTTACCTCCTTGAAACACCTGAACGCGCGCCACACTGCTCTTACGCCGACCGGTGCCATACATATACGGTTTCTTGGGAGTGTATGTCATCTTACTTCACCTCCCCTGTGTAAGCTTCGGGTTGCTGAGCCTCATGCGCATGATCCGCGCCTTTGAACAGC